>NZ_JAVRHN010000007.1:0-258555 GCF_031846645.1 Autumnicola psychrophila | reverse complement strand
ACTAAAAGGTTAACTAGAGGCTATCTGAAAAGGCAGCCTTTTTTTATAAAAAGTTATAGCTGCTTATTTTTAGGCTATGAGCAGAAAAGTAGTTTTTAAGACTTATCATCAAAATCAGTTAAGTCTTATTCTCCCCAGCTATGATGATCTGGTTTCAAAAAATCACCCTGTCCGGATTGTCAATACCATTGTAGATCATTTAGACATTAGTACCCTGGAGAAGAGCTATAAAGGAGGAGGCACCTCGAGCTATCACCCGCGGATGCTTCTTAAGGTAGTGAAGTAGACAAGAAGGTTAAACAAAAGCTGAATTATGCCAAAAAGAACTGGCCAAAGAACCTGCAGAAGTGCAATGAGCAGGAAGCTATCCTGGGTAAGAGGAACAGCTACAGCAAAACAGATCCCGATGCCACCTTTATGCGCATGAAGGATGATCATATGCAAAATGGACAGCTAAAGCCCGGGTATAATTTACAAGCCTCTACCAACAACCAGTTTATCACTAGCTACACCCTTGCTCAAACTACAGCAGATACTACCACTTTCAAAGATCATCTCAATGATCATATTGAATCCTACGGTCAAACCCCTGAAACACTTACCGCTGATGCCGGATATGGCAATGAAGAAAATTACACAGACCTGAAGAAAAGAACATAACTGCTTTTGTAAAATACAACTACTTCCATAAAGAACAGCGCGATAAAAAGCGCAGGGAAAACCCGTTCCAGCCAGACAACCTTTTTTACAATCCCGAAACGGACACCTACTACTGTCCCATGGGGCAGGCGATGAACAAAATCAACACCTATGAAAACCAAACCAAAAACGGCTTTACTCAGGAAATCCACCGCTATCAGGCTCAAAACTGCCATGGCTGCCCTCTGCGAGGCAGTTGCCATAAGGCTAAGGTAAAAAGAATCAATTGAACGCAACCACAACCTGATCCGCCTGAAAGAGAAAGCAAAAAGCCTGCTCCTAAGTGAAGAGGGAGTAGCACATCGTAAGCGAAGATGTTGGGATGCAGAGGCAGTCTTTGGAAATATTAAGCAAAATATGGGCTTCAAGCGGTTTATGCTACGGGAATGGAGAAAGTAACCACCGAAATAGGGCTAATAGCCATGGCACACAACTTAAAGAAGTTCAGTATAGCCTAGAGAAGGATGTAACTGATCGTTTTTTTTAAATCCCGATCAAAGGGACTCAGGTGAAAAAACCACTCCTTTAAATATCTACCAACAAAAAAGCCGCCTAAAAATTACTTTTTAGACGACCTCTTTTCTTTTGAGAAATTTCTGCTGCTATAATTTTTTTAGTAGGTCACTGTGGTTCGATAAATTATTTTAGATGAAATGAGATGGGAAGTTTTGCCGGGAGTGTTAGCTCAACTCTGTCTGCCTTTCCTTCCGGGGGTACCCCCGGAAGGAAAAATTTTTAGCTGGTTTTTTAATTGGTTGCTAAATCCAACTCTAGTCGGCCCTCAAATTTAATGGCTAATTGTTGAACTATCAAGCCCCAGTCTTTTCTTACCTGCCGGTGAAAGCCCTCTACAGCATTTGTGGTGTATATGAGCTTTCTAATGGGAGCAGTGTATTCAAAGTAAGCACTCAGCTGTTCCCAGTTGTCATTCCAAGAACGAATCACTATGGGATATTTCTTACCCCATTTTTCTTCCAGCTCCAATAAAGCTGATTCAGCCTGATCCTTGGTGTCCGCCTTGTAAACCTGTTTAAGATCTTTCATAAAATCCTTTTGGTCCTTACTGGCAACGTACTTCAAGCTATTGCGAAACTGATGGACAATACATAGCTGGATATCGGTTTTGGGATAAACCGAATGAATAGCCTCATTAAAGCCTGTGAGATTATCTGTACAGACAATCAGGATGTCTTTTAACCCGCGGTTATGTAAATTGGTCAAGACCTGAAGCCAGAAGTTGGCACCTTCACTCTCTGAGATATACATCCCCAGTACTTCCTTTTTCCCAGCTTTATTTATCCCTAAAATATTGTACAGGGCTTTATGTCTTACCTTTCCTTTTTCACGTACCTTGAAATGCATCGCATCAAGCCATAGGATGCAATATATTGAATCCAAGGGTCGGTCCTGCCATTCCTTTACCTTAGGAGTCACGCGGTCGGTAATATCAAAGACGTGGGTGGATATTTTGGAGTCATACATCTCTTCTATGTGAGCGGAGATATCAGGAAGACTGTTGCCTAGCCCGTACATCCCTATGATTTGCTTTTCCAGGTTATCGGCCAGGATACGCTGACGCTTCTCCACGATCTGGGGCTCAAAGGTGCTGTCACGATCTTGGGGCGTGTTGATGGTGACATCCCCCGTGGTTGCTCTTCAGAGGCTTTTTACCTTTGCCATTACGCTTGTTACCAGCTTGAGAGCCTTTCTCTTCATCGGAAGGATGAGAAGATATCTCTGCTTCTAAGGCCTCTTCCATAAACTCGTTAAGCATCGGAGCAAAAGCTCCATCCTTGCCGGTTAGGGATTCTCCTGATAAAAATTGTTTTAACGCTTTTTCCTTTAATTCTTTAATCTCTTCTTGTGTCATAATCTAGTCTAAAAAATTTATTATAATTTTCAAAGTCTAGACAGACTTGAGATTACACCCTCGCAAAAAATGCTATAAAATTATATAATGAAATAAGATTACATTTATCTTTAGACTATCAAACACCTAATATGGTATATAAATTAATAGCGTAAAATCAATTTTAACCTGTAGCCCTATTTCAGGACAAGACACTATAAGGAGTAAGGGTTTTCTGTTCGTTGCGAAAAGGATTAAGGCTCTTTGACTATTTTAGAATATGGCTCTTAGAGGAAAAAGAATCTGTTAAATGGGGCTCAGTATTTCTTAGAAAGTTATTTTATATGTTAACGAACCACATGCCCACCATCAACAGTCAGTATTGATCCGGTACAAAAAGAAGATTCATCCGACGCCAGAAAAAGAATACAGTTCGCCACATCTATTGGTTCTCCCAGCTGCTTCAATAAATAGGTTTCTCGCATGGGCTCCATTATTTCTTCATTATCAGCAAGACCTGCTGTCATTTCGGTATAAATAAAACCTGGCGCAACAGCGTTAACACGAATGTTATACTCTGCAAGATCCGTTGCCATAGCTCTTGTTAAGCCAGGGATGTAACATAAGTTACTAGTCCTGCCAGCGCAACCTGTGATAAATCAGAGGCTGTATTCACTATCGTTCCACCCTTTCCGGCGTCACGCATTGATCTGCTTACCTGTTTACCAACGAGCATCATGCCTTTTACATTTATTGCCAGTCCCTGATCAATGGTTTCTTCTTCCACATCTAATATTGAAGCATCACCATCGGGAATTACCCCAGCATGATTCACCAGAATATCAATTGGGCCAAAATTCTCAACTGTTGTTTTAACTGCCTGGATAATCTGCGATTCTGATGTTACATCTGCTTCAATTGCGATAGCTTTTCCACCCATTGACATAATACTATCTGCAACGGATTTGGCTTTGTCTACATTTCGGTCGAGTACGGCTACTGCGGAACCTTCTTTTGCAAACAATTCTGCAGTACATTTTCCTATGCCAGCTCCTCCTCCAGTTATAAAAGTCACTTTATTTTTAAGTCTCATAGTCAACTTCAATTTGGACTTTTCATGTAAATACGGCTTCAATAGCCAAAATTTCTTATTTAAATGGACCTAAGTTAATTCATCAATCTCCAAAATACAGTTATGTGAGGGATTTGTGGTCTGTTCCTTTAAATACTGAAACAATTATTAACATCATGATGTGCTCAAAAATCCTCTTTGCATCATCTTCAAAAATGCTCGTATTTTTCTCATACACTCCAGTATAAAAGCCCTGTATGGCAAGTCTATACCTAAATCGAATGGTACGTGTTCTGAATTAATGTCTCCTAGTGAGAAAGATAAAGGTTCCCTTTTTAGAGCTAGTAACAATATCAGGGTGCCCATCTTTATCAATATCTTTCTGTTCTTCCATACTGGAGCCACTTCCTACTGAAGAATCAATCAGCATCGGTACAAAAGAAGTTTTGCCAGCCTTGCGGGTCTGTTTGAACCAGTAAAGTACAGCAGGTCCGTCACTATCCGGGTCTTTGCCATCATGTGCTTTATAACGTTTGCCCGCTACTATGTCCTTCAATCCGTCACCGTCTACATCAACATATCCCAAACTATGTAACTGGGAGAAGCCAACCCCTTGATATAAATCGAGTTCTTCATTAGTACCCATTATCATATGGGGAGTAAATGTAAGGCTGTCTGCTATCTTCATTTGTTCAAACCAGGCCAGTCCCCAACCGTGCCCTTCGAGTGCGCCAATTACATCTCCGTCACCGTCACCGTCCACATCATCAACAAACATGTGGCTTCCTCCGAGGTTTTCCCTGCTTTTATAAGGATCGAAACTAAATAAGTATGGATGATAGCTCCAAAGGGGATCCCCTTCTATGGAAGCGGGCTGTTCATACCAACCATCCCGTACCAGAATATCGTTTCTACCATCACCATTTACGTCTCCCATGCCTAAGCCATGTGAATTGTGCTTGTACTTCTTTTCAGAAATAATATGCCAGACATATTCGTTTTTGGAGGCATCAAATTTGCTCCAGGATAGCGGCCCCCCAATTTCTTTCATTAAAATTATGCCCAGCAATCAATACATTTTCATCGTCACTGAATAGTGGAACAAATTGAGCGCTTTCTCCTCCCATTCCAGGACCCAGGGTACGCTCTTCCCACAATTCTCCCTGCTTACCTTCTCCAGGGTTTTCTAACCAGAGAAAGTTTTGCAGTCCTCTCTGAAAGGGAATGTCCAGCCAACCATCATTATTTCCATCATAAGGCCTAGTTTGCATATAATAATACCCATATTGGTTCATGGGATAATTCGCCTCACCATTTGGGCCTATTCTATAACGCGTGGAGAACTCTGGACCTATTCACAAGTAAGGGCCTGCAGAAACATCGAGGTGACCATCTTTATTAAAGTCCCCTACTGACACCCCTTCACCGACATTGGTATCGGAAAGCGTAATTTTTTTAAACGTGATTTGAGCACAGGCAGGGGTGAATGAAATCATCAAAAGGAAGAAAAATATCCCTCCTAGAATTATCCATGGTGCTTTTTCCATTTTTGGAATAGGTTGTTTTTTATATATTAAAATTTAAACTGATCAAATATCTTGAAACTGTGCTAGAATAGTTTATATTAAAAATACACTATTTATAATTCCAATCGATCCTATGTAGTGAGCAGTTACTGTCAATAGGGATCATGGCATTTACTAAATAAACACTGCTTCCATTTATTTCTAAAAATTTGAAACTATTATTACCACTGATGCTTATTATGCAACAAGTTTAGCAATAAACTCCTAATATTATCAATTTCTGATCAATTAACAAAGAACTTTATAAAAAAATGTGTGATAAAGATTATACGATATGAATCAACACAAAGTTTAGAAATGAAGAAAACCATAGGTGACCCGACCTAAATAAAGGTTACATAATTTTTAAACATTAATCTATAAAAAATAATAAAGTGATCAGACGGTATTCAGAATCTTCTAAACTTAAGATTCTGAACGAAATTACAACCGTAAGAATCTTATGAACATCAGAGCAAAGAGGAAACCAAAGATGAACATCACATAATCAAAGCGTTTCAAAAAAGATAACTGCTTAAAAACTATTCTTAAAAAATAATCTCGATACCTTGGTATTGGATTGAAAGAAATAAAGTGCCATAACAACTAATTCATATCACAGGTTTTATAAGTACAACAATATGATTAAAGATCTAAAGTAAACAGGCCTGATCAAGTGTGGGTATCGGATATTACGAATATCAGAACCGTAAAAGGATTTTGTTATCTGGCGCTCATTAAAGATATGCATTCCAGAGAAATTGTCACTGTAGCCTGGAGTTTAAAAGATGCGTGAGAGCACTTAATAAAGCTATTTACCAGGCTAAAAACAGAGGCTCATAAACCATTCAAATAGAGGAATACAGTATTGCAGCATTGTGTATATACAAATACTCAAAAGAAAAAGGATAAATATCAGTATGACAGAACAACACCATTGTTACCAAGACGCAATGGGAGAACGTGTAAACTGAATTCTAAAAGATGAATTCTACCTCAATCAGGCCTTTGCAAATAGGGAACATGCCAGGAGAGCGGCAAAAAATGTTATTAAATTATATAATGAAATCAGGTAAAATCAATTTCAACCTGTAGCTATATTTTAGGACAAGACAAAGTGACGCACAAATGTAAGTGTATGAATAGTAGTCGATTGCGTGGCACTTTCCTGTCAAGGTACAAGAAAGCTGAAGCGGGCAATACCCCTTGAACTTACTAATGCTGGGCTATTATTTTTATTGCGACTCAGAGGATGTCATATTAAATTCCATCTAATTACATTTTTTGAAAATCTGAATGTAAATATATCTAAATTAATCAATTAGGCACGATAGGTTAATTTATTTAACGGAATTTTGTTTCTAACCTATGGTTCAAAGTGGAAGTACCCGTATGTTTCGGTATTCTATCTTCATAACCGATCCGTTATGAATTTGAAAACCAATGACTCCTTCACGAGACGCCTTGGGATCGGGATCCAGGTAGTCCATAACCTTTATGCCATTGATCCAATATTCCAAACGATTTCCACGCGCGCGGATGGTCATGCGATTCCAATCCTCTGGTTTATACGCCTGATTAATAATGGTCTGGTCAGGGTATATGCGTAAAGACGGCCGTGCGTACCAATCACCAAGTGAGCCCCAAAAATTATTCCTTTTGGTGGGAATCGCGGCGTCAAACTCGTATCCTGAAGCCGCCTCAAAGGATTTCTTGCTCTGGGAGTCTTCGAAGAGAAAGGTATTAACGCGGTAGTAAATACCCGTATTACGGTGGTTGTCTCCGTTAAGCTTCAATTCACAGGTAAACTCGAAGTTGCTAAACCGCTGTCTGGTATACAACCACTCAGGAATTTCGAGCTTCTCCTCCCCAGTGTACCCAACGATTCTTTCCCCTTCTACATACCAATGAGCCGATGGTACTTTCCATGCATCCAATGTACCTCCTTCAAATAGATCAATAACATTAGACTTCTTGACAGTCGGCTCGGCTGCTTCATTGGCATTTTGAGAAAATGCTAGACGGGGTATAGTCAAACAGGAACAAATAAATATAAATAATAAGTGTTTCATTGAATGTCTCATGTGTTTTTCTATTTTAGTTATTGAATTTATGAACCCTATCCTTGCTTACGCCTAACGGTTTGTGTATGAAACGTAGCGTGTAAAAAGACGCTAACTTTTCGGATTAACACAGAGCCGAATTTTTATATTTCGTTTTTAACTTATCACTCTTAAAAGCCAAATTTAAAAATTTGGCGGTCTTTGAAAATAAGCACAAATGTTTCGGTTTAGCAATCATTAGCAATGTTTTATACACGTCTTATGTTTGATTCTCTTTATTTTAGTGAATAATCAGAAAGAACAAAGTGAAGTTTAAGGTTACAATCTACGGTGAAGCGTTAGACTTCGACCACATTGATAATCCTCTCTCTTTTATTACTACAACCACGTTAAGTTCTGTGAGACCAGACCTCGTTTTCAAGTTGTTGTGAGTAAAGTAGTTTGCTCTTTCATAAAATCAGTTCATATGAATAATGTATTATACTGAAATAGGTTGCCTATTTTTGCTTAAATTTTCGACAGTTTAAATGGTCAATAGTTCTAAATCCTGTTTGTTCTATTTGTAGGAATGATAGTCAACATTTTGATTCAAATGAACAAAATTGGGAGTGTTCAATTTGAGACTAAAATGTGGTCTTTTGTTATTGTATATCTCAACAGCTCTTTTGACCATCTTTCCGGCTAAGTTAGCATTTTTTATAATTCGTTTTAAATCGCATTCTTATTTAAGGGTTCTGTTGACTCTTTCCGCCACGGCGTTCTCATATGGATCGTATTTCTCGGTCGTGCTCAGGAGTATATCATGATCCTCAGCAAAGCTGGTGTACATTGGGTTGCAATATTGAATACTACGATTGGAATGATGGATGAGTTTTGATTCTTGTAATTCCGTTTTTAAAAGCCATTTTAAGGGCATCGATGCAGAGTGAGGTCTTCATATGGCTTGTTAATTTATAGCCTATAATTTGCTTTGAATAGGCATCTGTGACTAATACCAAGGTAGCTGTGTCAGTTTTATGTTTTGATGTATGGTAATATCGCTTACCCAGAGTTGTTAAGGCATTGTAGGCACTTTGTCTTTTGTCGGGTTTTTGTATTTAAAGAATCGGTGTTTTGAATCGGTTGTGATATGGAATCGCTTTAATTTAGGCACGAGTAGGTTATTGTTGCGCATCACCTGATAGAATTTATCTCTTCCTATTTTGATACCGAGTCGGTTCATATCAGCCTTTAATTCCTGATATAGTTTAATACCACCGGAACGTAGTCCGTATCTTCTTCGATACTCTTTAATAAGCCGAATGATTATCTTTTGCTGAGTGTGCCTGGTTTGATGAGATCTTAATCGCTTATAAAAAGCTTGTTTAGAAATCCCAAAACATTGGGTCAACCATTTTCTTTTAAACGGTTTTGCTTCTTTTTTTCGATCTCGTCGGCTAATGTTTTGGGCAATGACTTTTTTGACATATCCACTCCGGTAATAAGTTTCATGTCAGCAATAATATCTTGTTGGAAGTTTTTTACGAATTCCAGTTCCAATATTTTTTCTTTAAGTTTCTTGATCTCATCCTTCTTGCTCATGCCTTGTTTCTTTTGTTCTAAAGTACTGTATTTTTTCAACCAGTAATAGATAGAAACTCTGTAGAGCTGATAATTATCAGAAGCATGATTGATAGAGATCTGTGCGTTTTGGATCTGATCAATGATCACCAACTTGAGATCATACCCTAGTTTTTTAATATCTAACCTTACGTTCTACGATAGTTCCAAAATCAATTTTTTGATTGGATCCCACCATGCCATCTCCTTCCCAGTATCTGCTTTCTTGTCGAAGGTTAATGTGCTGGTCGCTGGTCAATATTGGCCTGATCGATGATTCTGCTTCCTTTTACTTTACGTTTTTTTTTTGATCTTCTACGCTGAGTTCCTCTAGCCAGAAGCCTTGTGAGCTTTAATTAGGCCTAGCTTGAGCCTTTTATAAATGTGCTGAAAGATAGCTTTGTGAGAAATAAATATCACGAAATTATTGGGAATAATCTTTTTTAATCCTTCCGGAAATATGTTCCGGTGACCAGTCTTTTAAAAGTGCTTTATTTGTCTTTGTTTTTCTTATTGAGGCAGCAGTCTTTAGCAATATGATTGGTTATTCCTGCCTTGTAATATTCCCCGGTTTAGTGATTCATATAGGATAGTCTTCGATGCTTTTTAAGTTCCATTCAGCAATTCTATAAGTTATAATTTATTGCGTTAAGTTATTGAACTCAGGCTTCTTCAAAGTTCAACTGGTTATTATCATTCAAGTGAGTCAAAACTGCAACATTTCTATTTTGGATATTTAACCGTTTTCTATCTTCTTTAGTTTATCATAAGGTTTTTCCACTTTATATTTAATTCCTTGTTAGAATTTAATTCCTTAAATTTAAAGTGAATTAAAACATAAGAAATATCCTTCATGGAAAAAATCAGTAGGCGAACATTTAATGTAAAAATAACTAAAGCAATAGTCGGAACGGCATTACTATCAAATTTGCCTTTGAGTTATGCGTTCAATTCTGGGAAAAAACAAAAATTAGGAATAGCTTTAGTAGGATTAGGAGGTTATGCCGGAGGGCAGTTGGCACCTGCGCTACAAAATAGTGAACATTGTTACCTGGCAGGTATTGTAACGGGTACACCTTCCAAAGAAGAAGAATGGATGAAAAAATATAATATTCCGAAAGAGAATATCTATAATTATGATAATTTTGATTCAATTGCTAACAATGAGGATATAGATATTGTATATGTAGTTCTTCCAAATAGTATGCATGCGGAATTTTGTATTCGTGCCGCAAAGGCTGGTAAACATGTAATCACAGAAAAACCTATGGCTGTAAGTGTTGCAGAATGTGATGCTATTATTAAATCATGTAAGGAAAATAATGTGAAATTAGGTGTAGGATTTAGGATGCAAACTGATCCTTACACTCAAGAGATTAAGCGATTTGGTAAAGAAAAGCCTTTTGGTGATGTAAAGTACGTTTCTTCTGATGCTGGTTTCATAGCAGGAAGTTGGATGACCCCTTGGCGTTTAGAGAAAAAAATGGCTGGTGGTGGAGCCTTGATGGACATGGGCGTTTATGCCATACAATGTTGTATTTATGGTGCTGGAGCAAATCCGGTTTCGATATCTGCACAGGAGTTTAGTACAAAACCAGAATACTTCAAAAATGTCGATGAAACTATTACGTCCCAAATGAAATTTTCCAATGATGTAGTCGGGAATATGTTTACATCTTATAATGCGAACGGAAATCGTCTCTTTGTAAGTTATGAAAGAGGTTGGGCAGAACTGAATCCAGCCCATAGTTATGGCCCATTAGCTGGAAGAACTTCTAAAGGTGAAGAAATTAAATTTCCATATAAACCACAATATCAGCAAACCATTCAAATGGATGCTTTTGCAAAGCATATTTTGACGGATAGTCCAAATTACGCACCCGGTGAAATGGGGAAACGAGACTTAATGATAATTGAAGCAATCTATAAATCTATTGAGCAGGGAGGAAAAACTATTCCTTTAGATTTGGGCAATATGGGTATTGTTGAGGTATAAATTTTAAATTTTGGCATTCCATTCAGATTATCTTTAACTGCTGATTCGGTGACTAGCAGGCGTAGGGGAAGTCGAGTTTTCGGATTAGTTATTTCTTGTAGGTTCTTTATTATAATTTTTACATAAAACCTGATGATGCCTAAGGTATTTTTTCTAGTTCAAGGTTTTCTCGATCCCAATGAGAAGTTACTGCTGCTGCTTCATATGTACTTTGTAAAAGTCATAAAGAGATTTTTCTGGCTCACTGGAATTTCTAACATCTTCATACTTTAAAATAAATTCGCCCATTTCATTACTGTAAAATACCTTTTTAGGTACCACATTCTGTTTTGCAAAATTTTCATTCTATGGATAGGCATATGAATAAAATATTGCTTTGTAGCCTTACCCAACTTGTAGCCTTCCCTAAAAATAAGACAGTTTAAACTTCGAAATTATTAATTTTAAACCAATAAACTGTCAGATGAAAAAAAGTAGATTTACGAAAGTCAGATCATCAAGATCTTGAAAGAAAACGAACAAGGCCGAGCTGTTGGCGATATCGCTCGATAATTGGGTATTAATAAAAGCACTATCTATTATTGGCGCAAGAAATACGGCGGAATGGAAACTAGTGAGCTAAAACGGCTTAAAGAGTTGGAAGAAGAAAACCGCAAGCTCAAGCAGATGTATGCAGATGCCAGTCTTGATAACCAAATGCTGAAAGATATATTGTCAAAAAAGTTCTAAGGCCTTCCGACAAGAAGCATAGAGCGGTTTATTTGATCAAGGAGTACCAGGTCTCCATAAAACGAGCCTGTAATGTAGTAGGTTTAACCCGTTCCATGGGGTATTATCAGATCAAGCGAGATGATCGTGAGGTAATTGATAAACTTTCTGAATTGGCCACTGAGTTGCCCACCAGAGGTTTTGATGAATACTATAAACGAATACGTCGCGAAGGCCATAAGTGGAACCGAAAACGGGTATTACGAGTATACCGGCAGATGAAACTTAAATTAAGGCGCAAACATAAAAAGCGCATTACAGAAAGGGTTAAACATCCTTTAGAAACCCCAGAAAAATTGAATCAAGTTTGGAGTATGGATTTTATGTCAGATGTCCTTTCTGATGACAGAAAGGTACGTGTCTTAAATATAATTGATGATTGCAACCGCGAAGTACTGGCTGTGGATCCAGGATTAAACTATCCTGCCAGAAAGCTAGTGGAGACTTTAGAACAATTAGAAGAAGAAATTGGGTTACCACAAACTGTCCGTTGTGATAATGGCCCTGAGTTTATCTCTAAAACATTCAGTCAATGGTGCAATAGGAAACGTGTGGAAATACGATATACCCAGCCAGGTAAGCCAATGCAAAGTGGGTACATAGAACGTTTAAATAGATTTTATAGAGAAGATATATTAGATGCTTAATGGTTTAATGATTTGCATCAATTGCGTTCTTTAAGCAATAAATGGATGGAAGATTACAACAATAACCATCCGCATCAATCTCTGGGCAATAAATCACCAAGGGAATACAAACCTCGATTCGGGGAAGAATTCTTCCCCAAATCGAATGATATTAATTCTAATTTCTGAAATATTCATTATAAAAATCAGCAACGGTTCGTGGTCTCAACTCCATTGCAACAGATTCTTTATTTGAACAACTAATTAATAGTTGATGTTTTTTGAAATCAAAATCAATTTGAAATATGCGCCCTTCATAAGGTATTCCATAAGTGGAGAAACCGCTAGATGGAATGTAAAGCGTTGTATGTCAGGAATGATTTTACCATTGCATGGTTTTCAATCTAATCTTGCCAACTATTTGAATCCATTGATGAAGACTTTCTAAAGTCGGTTTTAATAATTCAAAATCTAACTCTGGTCAACCATTTTTATTTTCCATATTAATTAAAATAATCTTGTCTACTTAGCCAGATTTATTATGTTTCTTTATTTAAAGAACTTATGCTTCAACTCAGCAATTTTTTTAACAGTAAGAGGTTTCTCCAGGTAACCTGTAACTGATGGGTAATTACAATAACATACCACCTGTAACTTCAATACGCTGGCCATTCACCCATTTGGCATCTTCAGTGCATAAAAAGGCGACGACGCCACCAATATCATTTGGTTCGCCTATTCTGCCTAATGCTGTTGAGTTTGCAATAAAGTCTATTTTCTTATCGTTGGTTTTGTTTTCACCACCACCAAAGTCGGTAGCAATAGCACCAGGGGCAACTGTATTTACTGCAATCTTTCTATCGGCCAGTTCTTTTGCTAAATATCTTGAAAATACTTCTACAGCACCTTTCATACAGGCGTAAGCAGATGCTGATGGAAATGAATACCTTACCAACCCTGAAGAAATATTGATGATTCTACCACCATCATTTATATACGGCAAAGCTTTTTGTGATAAGAAATAAACGCCTTTAAAATGAACATTGCACATCTCGTCAAACTGTTCCTCGGTTGTTTCAACAATATTTTGATAAATCCCGGTGCCGGCATTGTTAATTAAAAAATCAAAGCAGCCAGTTGTTGTTTCAGATTTTAAATAGCTTGAAAGTTGACTCAAAAATGCATTAAAACCTTTTATGTTACTAGTGTCTAATTGAAATGCTTTACCACGACTGCCTAATTGGTTAATTTCATCGACAACTTCGTCTGCTGCAGTACTATTTGAATAATAAGTAATAATAACATTTATCCCTTTTTTTGCCAAGTTAATAGCCATATTTCTGCCTAATCCTCTGCTCCCACCTGTAATTAATGCTATTTTACTATTTGTCATAATTAATCATTTTTTATTAGATTCTAGCAAGAAGAAAGCACTCATTTTTTTAAATGTATCATCATTGAAAGTCACAGGGCCGTGTTGTCCACCAGCGACTGTAATAAATTCAGTAAGGAGTCCTTTTTCTTTTAATTGTTCTGCAAAGAGTTCGCTTTGGCAATGTGGTACAACAGGATCGGCATCGCCATGGATAACCATAAAAGGGGCATCATTTTCATCAATAAATGTATTTGGACTAAGGAGTGCAATCATATCTAAATTTTCTAATGGTTCGCCTTTAATAATAGCAGCTTCAGGAGAGTTTCCTTTTTTTGGTTTTTCGCAAGCATCCATAAGCGCTAAATCTATAGGGCCAAACCAATCAACAACGGCATCGACAGAACTACTTGTGGAAGTGTGATCGCCAACGGTACCTTCTACATCAATTGTCTTTTTGCCTACAGTAAATTCTTTAACATCGTTTGTTGCGCCTGCCATTGATGCAAGGTGCCCCCCAGATGAAAAACCTGTAATACCAATGAAGGAAGGATCAATATAATACTTTGTTGCATTGGCCCTTATAAAACGTATGGCAGCCTTAACATCATGGATTTGAGCGGGATAAGGAGCATCGGAACTTGCCCTGTGGTTTATGGTGACCACCGCAAAACCACTTTCCTGAAGTGTTTTACCCATTGCCTCGTATGCAGTGTGCTTCAAATTATTTCCGAACCAGGCGCTACCGTAAATTACAATAATTGCCTTGTGGATAGAGTCTTCTGTATCGGGCAAATGAATATCAAGCTTATGATATTCTTTATCGTCATTCGCATAATTCAGATCGAGCCATTTTTTACCTGAATCTTGCCCACAAGCGGTAAGAAAACTAAAAGCAGCAATTATCGTGGCTAAAAAGGTCTTTTTCATTCTATTCTATTTAATTTTAATGTAGTTGTCTTTTTATTCCTGATCGATTCTTAATTCGGCTCGGTTAAATACGCATATTTTTCAAAATATTTTTTCAACTCATCGGATGGCGTAAAATTTACAATATGGTTTATAGGAATATTCTTTACGAATTTATATTGAACATTTGTGGATCCCAACTCTTCCAGTAATTTAGCAAACAACTTTGCCTTGCCTCCCGAATTATAAGTTTTAATACTGTAATTGAAATCTTTTAATTCACCAAATCTTATATATACTCCCGTGATAAAGGAAATTTTTTGAATATCATTTTGAAAGATATCACTTCTAATATTGCCTGTGTATATGGTATCGAAATTTGCCCTGTAAAAATCTGATGTCAGACTATCGAGATTTGTGGAGTCAAAGTTTATATCTGATTTGGCTATCATACCTGAAGACTCATAAGAATAAAATTTATCAACTTCTTTAGCTAATAGTTCTGAATGCAATTCGTGCCAACCCATGTTATTTGTCTTGATTGATACCAAATCGGGATAGGTATTATTAAAAGAAGAGTCGATAAAGACAGAAAGTGATTTCTCGCCTTCATAGTACTTATCAACTCTATCTTTAAAAATTGTCACTCTTTTCATCACTCATATAATCACTTAAAGTGCCAATCAGGAAATACATCCTGTCAAAATCTTCGCTTTTTTTCTGTCCATAGCTTTGAATAAATAAGCACAATAAAATCACTGCTACTAAAAATTTTTTCATAATGCCGGTTATATGCTTGTAACGTATTTGCGAATCTGGTAATAGAGTTGTTTCAGGTATTTGTTTTATACGGTAGCAGAAAAATAGGTCTAATCCTGCTCACATCCAAACTAAAGAAAGTTTAATCATCTTTTTTAAAATCCATACAACACTCAGTAAAATCAATTTTTGGTTTTATATAAAAAACATCATAATTTAACTGATTTTTAATTCAGTTCTATATTTAGACCTACTTATAAATGATAAAAACGTAATATGATTATTAAATTTAATGAAAATATTGAGACCTGTTAAGTACCTGCAAACCTACTTTGTCGCAACAAAAAAAATTGAAATTTGAATTTAACGGGTAAATAATGAAGAAAATTGTGAAAATACAGTTACACATCTTAAACAGATATAACTTCACCTTTTATAGAAAAGCCTGAGAAAATGAGTGCACCATCAAATGAAAATCTGATATGACCGTAATTCTCCTTCTTTTAAGTGTAGCACTTATTATTATATTAACAGCACGTTTCCAAGTGCATCCCTTTTTGGCTTTATTTCTGGTGGCTGTCTTCTACGGTTTATTAATAGGAATGCCCTTAGATGCAATTATTCTATCTGTAAACCGGGGGTTTGGAAATACCTTGGGTAGTATAGGATTAATCATAGTTTTTGGTGTTATTATCGGTGCTTTTCTGGAGAAATCAGGAGGGGCTTATGCTCTTGCCGAAGAAGCCCTTCAAGTTGTAGGTAAGAAGCGGGTATCAGCAGCCATGGGTTTTATTGGATATATAGTTCTACCCGTATATGCCGACAGCGGTTTCATTCTACTCTCCCCACTTAACAGAAGCCTGGCCAAGAAAGCAGGTATTTCCCTTGCCGGACCGGCTGTTGCGCTAGGTCTTACGGCTACACATACCATGGTGCCTCCAACCCCGGGACCAATAGCAGCAGCGGGAATACTGGGTGCCGATCTGGGACTTGTAATGTTATTGGCGGTGCCAATAAGTGCCTTGGCTTTAATCGTTGGGGTGGTATTTGCTACAAAGTATGCGGCAAAAACATGGATTGACCCTAATCCCTATATTTCGGAAAAAGAAATTCAAAATCGTTTAGATGATGCCCCGGGAGCTTTTAAATCTTCTAGACCAGTATGAAGCCCCTGATGAGCCTAATGCAATTCCACTGGGAACGGGTGGCGTTGAAGATCAGCCAGCTCAAGAGACCTGGTTCCGCCAATGGGGCGATCCTATGGCACGGAATATCACCACTGCGACACTCACTCCTTTTTTGCCAGACCCGGAGAAGGCAGCCGGTACAACGGTTATTGTGGCTCCTGGCGGCGGTTTCAGATGGCTTTCTATGGGGAACGAGGGCTGGGAAGTCGCAGAAGCACTTGCAAAGCAGGGAATCAACGCGTTTGTTTTAAAATACAGGCTTCATCCAACTCCTGATTCGCTTGACGAATTCAGGACCTCCATGGAAAGACCTCCCATGCCTCCCGACGAAGCCTCCGAAAATGAGCAGGTCACCCCACCCCAACGTCCGCGATCTAACCTTTCCAACCAGCTTGAAGATGCTGAAGCCGCTTACGCTATGATCGTGGAACGTGCAGAGGAGTGGGGTGTGGACATCACCAATATTGGTATGATCGGCTTTTCGGCCGGTGCCGGCCTTACCATGCCTTCAACTTTAAGTTCCAAAACCATGGATTTGGCTTTATAGGTCCAATTCACGGTGGTCTAAATGCAGTAGAGGTGCCGGAAGATGCTCCTCCTATGTTCAACGTTATTGCTGCAGATGATTTTCTATTCCACGGGGAATTTGGACTAATAGAATCCTGGCATAAAGCCGGCGTACCTGTTGAGTTCCACCTTTACCAAAACGGAGGCCATGGTTTCGGACTTGGAAATCCTGATCGTACCAGTAATCGTTGGTTCGACGTCTTTATTCACTGGCTTGAGGTTAATAAGTTCCTTGTATCCGAGGCAGGCAAATGATGAGGTGTAAAAAGAATCTCGGAATTGAAGATATCCAAAATAGTCTTTCCTTTCATGAAAGTAAGTTTAGATAAACATTTAACTAGGCTGACCTGTTTACTGTTAGGTTTGACACGGGCCCCTGAATAAAATAGGATTATTTGTTTGGCACTTCCATATATACCATTCAGGAAATAGCCAATATATACTACAACATATATTGGCTATTTATTCATTATCTTCTCTTAATGCTTTAATTTTAAAAAGATGAATAATTATTGGATATACCTTTTTTATTCTTTTTTTCTGATTTCACCTATTCTTAGATATCAAGAGCAAAACTTGATATCATTGCAAATGATTTTCATACGATATCTCTACAGGAAAATCAATCTTCCATTTATATAAACACTAGCAAAGGCATCTATGAGACAAATGAAGATCTTTGGTTTCAAGCAACATTACTAAATAAGCACACGCTTCTGCCTTACGTTGGAGGCCATACCCGATATGTGCAACTGCGCAACCGTCAAAATGATAGTATTGTACTGCAATCAAAATATAAAATAGAAGATGGCTTTAGTGCCGGACGAATCTTTCTCAACAATGCCATTAAACTGGGTGAATATTTTTTAGAGGCTTTTAGTAAAAGCTCATTTAATAGACCAGTGAGGGATTACAAAGGAAATAGAAAAGTCCTCGTAGTTGAAAATATTTTGGATTTTAAAGGCACTCCAGGAGAAAAGGAAAGAACCTCCATCCTAGCTGATTTTCAATTGCTTTCCGAAGGTGGAGAATTAGTAGATGGTTTGACATCTAAGATTGCATTCAAGGCTGCAGATAGTATAGGAAATCCTTTTGAGGTGAGCGGGTTAGTTCTGGAAAATGAAAAGCCAATTCTGTCTTTTCATACTACCTATGCAGGAATGGGTAGTTTCACATTAACTCCAAATTGTAAAGAGTTCTTATAGTATTCTAGGCTCATACATACAGCAAGGTAATAGAAGATTTGTGTATGAAATAATTCAATACTGAAGAAGAGTTATTGCGTAAATTTAATTTGTCAAGTGGAAGTGGATATGTTCCAAAAGTTGAATTTTACTCACCTAATTATGAACTGGAAGACCTCTTCCAAAACATTCGCCAATAAGAAAATAGGCTCCAGCTTAGGGTAGAGGTAGATAATGATGATTACAAATTAAGCTATGTTTTACACCGAGAGGTTTTTTAAAACTTAAATTACATCATTATGACCTAATTTACTTATGTTCATATTTGTTAAGTTCTTTTTTCTATAATAGAAGGGAGGGTGTAAAATAAACTCTGTCTAAAGAGAACTTTAAATTAATTTTATTCAAACAGACCTATGACGACAGAAGAGCAACAAAAGTTAGAGAAGAAAGCCTTGGAGCAGTTTATGTCAGGCAAAAGTCTCTTCGGAAAGATGGCGCCTTTGCACCTATGCTTAAGAGTTTTATTAAAAAAGCCCTTGATGCAGAAATGGATTCTCATCTTGATGAACAAGAGCGTTCTAGTGGCAATAAGCGCAATGGCAAAGGAAAAAAGAAAATAAAAAGCGGCTTTGGCTCCTTTGAGATTGACACCCCACAGGATCGTCAAAGCAGTTTAGAACCAGACCTGGTAAAGAAACGCCAGACTATTTTGGCTTATAATCTCTCTGAGAAGATTATAGGCCTCTACGGCCTTGGAATGAGCTACCGTGACATTCTCTATCAGATATTAAGGAGATGTATGACACAGACATCTCCCTTACGGTTTTAAGCCAGATCACTGACAGGATCATTCCCGATGTAAAAGCATGGCAGAGCCGTCCCCTGGATTCTCTTTATTGTATTGTATGGCTTGATGCCATGCATTACAAAGTGAAGGTAGATGGAAAGATAGAACACAAGGCCCTTTACAACATTCTAGGCATCAACAAAGAGGGATATAAAGAAGTGCTGGGGATGTATATTTCCGAAAGCGAAGGTGCCAACTTCTGGCTTCAGGTATTGACAGATCTACAAAACCGTGGGCTGGAAGACATCTTGATTGCATGTACTGATAATCTCAAAGGTTTTACCAATGCTATTCTTAGTGTGTTTCCAAAGACCCAGGTACAACTTTGTATCGTTCATCAAATAAGAAACTCTCTCAAATACATTGCTTCTAAAGACCAGAAGGAATTTATGAAGGACCTTAAAAAAGTCTATCGAGCTGTAAATAAAGAAGTAGCCGAAGATGAACTGCTTCACCTGGAAGAGAAATGGGGCCAGAAGTAACCAGTAGTAATTGAGAGCTGGCAACGCAACTGGGAAGAACTGTCACAGTATTTTCAGTTCACTGAGCCTATCAGAAAGATCATTTATACCACTAATGCCGTGGAAGGCTTCCATCGCCAGGTTCGTAAGGTTACAAAGACCAAAGGAGCCTTCACTAATGATAGGTCCCTTCTAAAGCTGGTTTATCTGGCTACCAAGAATATTGAAAAAAAATGGACAGCTCCTCTTCACAATTGGAGTCTTACCATTCAGCAATTTTATATTAAATTTGGTGATAGGATACCATTGACCATAAATACCAGTACCTCTGGAATTAGTAAAAGAGAAATTGAAAGATCAGATAGAGTTTAATTTACAGACCCTTTTTAACAGCAATAACGTCGTCTATTTAAGCCGAATCCAATACATCTTTATCTATATTTTAAATTCTTGTTTTAAAGTGTTTTCAGAAAATTTTCATTTTTGAGTAGCAAGTTTTAAATCCTATTTATTATTCGCTAATTATTTCTAATATTAATCCTTTACTTCATCCAAATAACTTGTATTTTTACAATATTGAAGTCATCTAAGCATATATAAGTTTCAATTTAAAGATAGCTAAAAGGTTACCTTAAATTTCAGATCAACTGAATATACTACTACTACTACTACTACTACTACTGGGAAATGCGAAAAAGGTTTGAATTCTGGCAAGGTCACTCTTACGAATAGCAATTCGTAGCAAAACCGCGCAAATCTTATGATTAGCGCGGTTTTTTAGGTTTTGGGTTTTCATTTTATTTAATATTATTTAAATTGAGATGAGAATTATTTGTGGTAGATTATCACCCAGAACTGAAATAAATAGTTAAATGCAAGTCCTACCTAGAAATATTTTCTTCTGTACAGTGATTTTTCTAATTTTTCTAAAGAATCATGCACAGCAGATTCCAGATCATTATCAATTGCTTTATGAGGAGGATTTTGAGGGAGACGCTTCGTTAAATGATTTTGAGATTAGCGATTCTAATGCCTGGAAAATAGGAAATGGTAAGACAGGGCAAGCTTTAGAGCTAGCCGGTAAGAGCGGGTACAATCCTCCTGTGCGATCTCCACTAAATATTGCTTTTATTAAAAACAAAAGGTTTGGTAGTTTTATCCTGAAAGCTGACCTGCAGCAAACTGGAAAAGAATATGGGCACCGCGATTTGTGCCTATTCTTCGGAATAAAAGACCACACAAATTTTTATTATACTCATCTGGCTTCAAGTGCCGATCCTAATGCCCATAACATTTTTATAGTTAATGATGCTCCAAGAACAAACATTGCTTCCAGAACCACTGAAGGAATAGACTGGGGAACAACAAAAAACTGGCACAAAATGAGGTTAGAAAGAGATATTGAATCCGGTAGCATTAAGGTATTCTTAAATGATATGGATACTCCTGTTATGGAAGCAGAGGATAAGCACTTTAATTTTGGATTTATTGGCTTTGGCTCTTTTGATGATACCGGAAAGATCGATAATATCAAAATTTGGGGTCCTGCTCTGGCGCCCCAGCATATAGGTTTCTTCTGATGAAGGATCCGAAAATAATTTTTATACTTTACATCATTAAATGATCTAATATTTCAGAGAAATGTTATTTTCGAATTTAAAGATGTTTTCAATAGAAAATCGTTTTAAAAATAACAATAACTACCTGTCTCAATACCAGAAACGAGTGAAAAAATATCTATTCAAGAAGTTACAGAACAACCAGAATCTTTTCAAAGGATTTTTGGTCGTTTCTGTTCTTATGTTATGGAGTTGCAAGAAAGATCCTGTAGATAGAAGAATTAAAGCTATGGACCCTGCAGAAACAGAGCAATTAGCAAGGTCTATTGAATCTACAGTTAAACCTGAAATTGCAAATGGCTTGAGTCTTAAACTCTGGGGAGTGGATTCCCTGGTGGCTGATCCCATTTCTATAGATATAGATAATAACGGATATTTATACTACACAAGAACTAATAGGCAGGCGAATTCTGAGTTTGATATTCGGGGGCATCAGGACTGGGAGACAGCTTCGCTTCAAATGCGAACTGTAGAAGACAGGAGGAATTTCCTTCATAAAGAATTGTCACCTGAAAACAGCAGTAGAAATGAGTGGCTGTCTGATCTTAACGGGGACGGTTCACATGACTGGCGTGATCTTACGGTGGAAAAGGAACATATCTACCGGCTCGAAGACTCATCAGGTGACGGTGTTGCAGATATCTCGCAGTTGGTAGTAGAAGATTTTAATGAAGAAATAACTGATGTTGCCGGTGCTATTTTGATTGACGGAGAAGATTTGTTTGTAGGGGTCGCACCAGATCTGTGGAGGATAAAAGATACTAATGGAGATGGAATTGCCGATGAAAAGACTTCCATTTCTCATGGTTATGGTGTTCATGTTGGTTTTGGAGGACATGGAATGTCTGGTCTTGAAATGGGACCCGATGGGAAACTGTATTGGGGAATAGGAGATATAGGATTTAATGGTACCGGCCCTGACGGTGAAAAATGGGAATATCCAAACCGTGGCGTTATTGTAAGAGCAAATCCAGATGGAAGTGATTTTGAAGTGTTTGCAATGGGCGTAAGAAATACTCACGAATTTGTTTTTGATGAATATGGAAATTTAATTAGTGTAGATAACGACGGTGATCATCCCGGTGAGAAGGAGCGGTTGGTATATATTGTAAATGGGTCTGATACGGGATGGAGGATCAACTGGCAATTTGGGAAGTATAGAGATCCAAAGAATAATACCTATAAAGTATGGATGGATGAAGAACTGTTTAAACCCAGGTTTGAAGGACAGGCAGCATATATTACTCCTGCCATTGAAAATTTTATCAGCGGCCCTTCAGGAATGGTATATAATCCGGGTACGGCTCTGGGTGAAGAATGGAAAAATACTTTTTTTGTTGCGGAATTTGTAGGTAATCCTGCTCAATCTGGTATTCATGCTTTTAAACTTAATCCTAAAGGAGCATCTTTTGAGCTTGGCGTGAGTGATATGGTGCTTAAGGGAATTCTTCCCACAGGTATGGCTTTTGGTCCTGATGGGGCTCTTTATGTTGCAGACTGGATTGAAGGTTGGGGAACAAAGGATCATGGTCGTATATGGAAATTAGATAAAGAAGGCGGAGCATCAAGTGCAGTACGGGAGCTTACTAAGAAGCTTCTTGCAGAGGATTTTAGTTCTGTGGAAGAGAATGAACTGGGGGAATTATTAATGCATCCTGATATGAGGGTAAGGCAGAAATCGCAGTTTGAATTAGCAAAAAGAGGTTCTCCAGGTCTCAAGGAATTCCAAGAAAGTATAAACCAACAGGAGCATCAATTAGCCCGCATACATGGAATCTGGGGAATCAGCCAATTGGCTCGCAGAGATGAAAAACATGCAGATCTGTTAATGCCTTTACTTAAAGATGAAGACCCCGAGATCAGGGCACAGGCAGCTAAATGGCTGGGAGATATACGTTACAGGAAAGCAGGAAGTGCTTTAATTGCACTTCTACAGGATGAGCATAGTAGAGTCCGGTTTTTTGCTGCTGAGGCTCTGGGAAGAACAGCTTATGAATCCGCTGTACAACCTCTTATTGATCTACTGGAAAGAAATAATGATGAAGATGCTTATATACGTCATGCGGCTAGTCTGGCATTAGCCAGAATAGGAAAGTCTGATCCTGTTGTTAATCTGGCACAACATTCTTCTCCGGCGGTTCGAATGGGAGCTGTACTTACGCTTCGACGTCTTGTACATCCTGGTATTGCTAGCTTTTTGGATGATGAAGATGAGTACATCGCAACAGAGGTAGCCCGGGCTATCAATGATGATAACTCTATTGAAGAAGCATTACCCGCACTGGGCAATATTCTTACGAAAACTAAATTTAAAAATGAGCCTTTAATAAGACGTGCAATTAATGCTAATTTGGAGGTCGGAAGCTCAAAGGCTATGCAAAACCTTATAGATTATGCGCTTAAACCTGATGCTCCTGAAGCTATGCGGATCGAATCTGTAAGAGCTCTGAGCACGTGGTCAAGTCCATCCGTTTTTGATCGTGTGGATGGACGGTACAGGGGTGAAATTAAAAGAGATCCTCTATTAGTTAGAAAAGAAGCCTCAGATCCACTAATGGGATTACTTAAAGAGAAAAGTGAATCTTTGCGAATAAATGCTATAAGAGGTATTGCTTTATTGGACATCAAGGCAGCGTCACCAGAACTTTTGAGGTTATTAAAAACTGATTCTAAACCAAAAGTGCGTGTAGAAGCATTAGAGGCCTTGGCCGCTATGCAGGATCCTGATATCGATAAGGCAATTGAGTTTGCAATTTCCGATAAAGAGAAAAGTGTAAGAGTGAAAGGACTTGAGTTGCTGGCTTCTCAGAATTTATCTGAAGAACTTAAAGCGGAATTGCTTACCGAAGTTATTAAAAAAAGAAGTACCGAAGAAAAACAAGCTGCACTTCTCGCCTTGGGAAGTTTGCCTGTAGAATATTCAAAAGATATTTTTGATGATTTACTCAATCAGCTTCAGAAAAAGGAACTTGCTTCAGAGATTTATCTTGAGTTAGCCGAAGCTGTAGATAGTACTGGTTCGTCAGAATTACAGTCAAGATATGCCAAAATAAAAGAAGAGATAGGATCAGATTCAGAACTTGGATCCTTTGAAAGTGGGCTCTATGGAGGAGATGAGGAGAGCGGAGAGCGGATCTTCTTTGAGCATCAGACAGCGCAATGTATGAAATGTCATTCTTTTGATGATTTTGGAGGCAATGCAGGACCACGAATTAATGGTGTAGCTGGAAGACTTTCACGGCAACAAATTCTGGAGGCATTAATTAATCCTAGTAAAAGGCTGGCTGCAGGCTTCGGCATGGTTACGCTGGAACTTAAAGATGACAGCGTAGTAAGCGGTGTGCTTCAGGATGAAAATGATATAAGTTTAACAATAAAAATGGGCAACGAACCCGATACTGTAGTCAGAAAGCGCGAAATTATTAAAAGGGAAAATTCTCCTTCGAGTATGCCCAATATGAGGCATCTGCTCACTGAGAGGGAAATAAGAGATTTAGTCAGTTATTTAGCGACCTTAAAGGAAGATGAAATGAATGAGGAAAGTCGAAAAGAAGAAAACCAAGGCCCATGGTAAATAATCTTGTGTAACAGAGCCTGATTTGTTTTGAATTTCTAGAAATGAGATTTTTGTTACTAAATTAGATGGCGATAACGATTACACTTAAAGTAAACTGAAAACTTAACTTAACAAATATATTTATGAATTGTTGTCATTCCCGAATTGGAGCACTGCTGCTGATACTGGCATTCTTTATGGCCGTACCCTTTTCTTTTGGCCAATCCCGAAAAATCAGCCTTCAAGATTTATCAGAGTTTAAGAACCCGGGAAAAAATTGGCAAATAGCCGATGATATCTATGTGGATCTGGATAAATCCAACAAATTCCGGATCGAAGAAGGAAAGGGTATCCTTGTAAATGAACCTAAAGGTCGGAATAATCAGGATCTTTATACTGAACAGGAGTACGGAAGTATTGATCTGGAGTTTGACTATATGATGGCCCCGGGATCAAACTCAGGCATTTACTTAATGGGTCGATATGAGGTACAACTTAAAGATAGCTGGGGGTCTAAAAATCTCACTTCTGCAGAAAATGGTGGTGTTTATGAGCGATGGGATGAAAAAAGACCTGAAGGACAGAAAGGATACCAGGGGTATGCGCCGCGACAGAATGTTAGCAAAGCGCCCGGTCTGTGGCAAAATCTAAAAATCTCTTTCCAGGCACCACAATTTGATGAAAAAGGTAATAAAACTGAGAATGCGAAATTACTGAAGGTTGAACTAAACGGGATTACTATTCATGAAAATGTGGAGCTTTTTGGTCCTACCAGAGGGGCTGTAAGCATGGATGAAGCACCCAATGGACCTCTGCGAATTCAGGGTGATCACGGGGCAGTAGCTTTCCGGAATTTTGAGGTGACCAGCTATGATAAGCCACGTCCAGAGCTTAGTAATCTTCAGGTGCAGGTTTACGGAGGAAGGTTTAATGAGGTACCAACAGGTTTAGATAGTTTGCCACCAGAGTTTGAGGGTAAGGCTGTACTTCTTACCAGTGATCTTAACACAAAATCCAATCAGTTTTTGATCCGGTATACCGGAGATCTGGAGGTGAAAGAATCCGGAATGTACGCTTTCAATTTGGATACCCCAGGTGGAACAGGGCTTGTCAGAATTAATAATAATGCGGTGGTTCCTTTTAATGCCCGAAGTGGTAGAGGCACGGTAGAATTGTCTAAAGGTGTAGTGCCCATTGAACTTTTGTATTCCAAATATGAAGATTGGGTTGAGCCCGGTTTAGGAATGACTGTAGAAGGGCCGGGTATAAGGGAATACCTGGTGACAGAAGGGGGTGGGAATTACGAGACCGTAGTAAATCCCATTCTCGTAGAAGTAAATGAAAACACTATTCTTCGCAGTTTTATGGACATTCCTGTAAGTGAGGAATCCGGTGGTTACCGCGTGACACATTCGGTTAATGTTGGCAGTCCTGAGCAATTGCACTATACCTACGATATGAACAAGGGTTCTCTCGTGCAGGTTTGGCGCGGAGACTTTTTAGATGCCACTCCCATGTGGTATAGTCGTGGAGATGGTTCTTCCCGTCCTCTTGGAGCAGTGAAACATTTTGGCATTCCTACATTAACATTGGCCAAATTAAACTCTCCCAACCAAAAATGGATAAAGGACACCATTGGAACACAGTACAGACCCCTTGGCTATCACCTGGATGATCAGAACCGTCCAGTCTTTATGTACAACACTTATGGCGCAGAAGTGACAGATGCTGTACAGGTACTGGAAAATGGACATGGGTTTCAAAGAACTATACAGGTACAGAATCCGGGCCCGAACCTTTATGCGCGAATTGCCCGGGGAAGTAAAATAGAATCTGTATCAAAGGATCTATTTATAGTCGATGACAAAGAATACTACCTCCGCCTGGATAATCCAGATGGGACAAAGCCTGTGTTACGAACCGTAGAGGGCCAGCAGGAGCTCCTGATGCCTTTGCAGGAAAAATTAATATATTCAATTCTCTACTAAATTTGACAACTGTGATAGTAATAAATAAGTTATATAAAAGGACTTGTTGTAAAGCATTGTGCATCCTGTTTTTTAATATTTTTTTAGCCGGTTTAACAGGAGTTGTGGCTCAGGAGTCTCCTATGGAGGAAGACTTTTTCAAAATACGATCAATAAGAGTTCCTGAAGGGGTATTACTGGAAGTGGGAGGACTAACGGTTTTGCCAAATGGTGATCTTGCAGTTTCCACAAGACGTGGCGATGTGTACCTTGTCCAAAACCCCACCAGCTCACGTCCCTTTTTCCAGAAGTACGCCACTGGTTTACATGAGGTATTAGGATTGGCATACAAAGATGGTGCACTCTATGCGGCACAAAGGGGTGAGCTTACAAAAATGCTGGACACCAACAACGATGGCAAAGCAGATAGATTTGAAACCGTTTATGCCTGGCCTCTTTCTGGAAATTATCATGAATATAGCTTTGGACCGAAGATAGCAGCTGATGGATCCTTCTTTGTTTCAACTAATCTTGGTTTTCCTCACCCCTGGTGGCATGCAAAAAGCATGGTACCCTGGAGAGGATGGATGCTACGGATAACTGAAGATGGAGAAGTGGAACCCTGGGCAACCGGACTGCGTTCTCCGGCCGGCTTAAGTATGATTGATGGAGAAGTGTGGTATACAGAGAATCAGGGAGACTGGGTTGGTTCTGGTGGTATCTGGAAGGTGGAAAAAGGAGATTTTACGGTTCATCCGGGAGGTCTTCGTTGGGCAGATATGCCTGACTCATCTGTAGATTTGGCTATTGAGAATGTACACGAGTATATTGATCCCCGGTTTGACAAAGATGCACAGGGAAGGCATGTAAAGCCTGAAAACCGGGTGGAGGATGAGATTGTTACAATGGCAGATATGGAAGAGAAAATTCCTGGTTTAAAGCTTCCGGCAGTTTGGCTTCCTCACGGAATTTTGGGGATTTCTAATTCAGAAATGATTAAAATTCCTGAAGGAACTTTTGGTCCCTTTGAAAAGCAAATTCTGGTGGGAGACCAGGGGCAGAGTAAGATTATGAGGGTCATTATGGAAAAAGTAGATGGGCAATATCAGGGTGCGGCTATGGACTTTAGAAGTGGCTTCCAGTCTGGGGTTTTACGTATGGCGTGGGCAGATGACGGCTCTCTTTTTGTAGGCGAAACCAACAGAGGATGGGGATCTGCCGGGGATGCCAGTCAGGGTTTAGAGCGCCTTGTGTGGAATAAGCAGGTGCCTTTTGAAATGAAAGCAATTCGTGCCATGCCCGATGGTTTTGAAGTTGAATTTACTTTGCCTGTAGACCAAAAGTCTGCAGAAGACATTTCTTCTTATTCGGTTGAGAGTTTTATATATAAGTACCATCCGGTTTATGGAAGTCCTCCTGTAAAACAGGAAGAGAATCCTATAAAAGGAGTGAAAGTTTCAGACGATGGAATGAGAGCGCGTATAGCTGTTGATAATCTCCGCGAAAATTTCATTCATCACATTTCTCTTCCTGGGGTTAGGGCCAGGGAAAATTATTATTCCTTAGTCCATCCTTCGGCATATTACACGTTAAACAAGATTCCCAAAGGAGAAAAACTTGCTTTAACAGATTTGAACAAACCTGCCACAACAAAAAACTCAGGCGCTAATACGAGCCAGGCGGCTTCTTTAGAAGCGGGAGCATCAGGCGCCATATCTGAAGGATCTCAGGTACCTGATTTTGAAGCTGTACAACCTCTTTTGCAAAAGAATACATGCTTTGCCTGTCATGCTGTGGATAAGAAGCAGGTTGGTCCTTCTTACATGGAAGTAGCAAAAAGAAATTATAGCAATGAAAGAATTGTTGAGCTTATTCATAATCCAGAACCTGAAAACTGGCCGGATTATGCTATAGCAATGCCTCCAATGCCACAGGTTTCCGAAGAAGACGCTCTCAAAATTGCAGCCTATATAAACTCGTTAAACGATTGAGTAAAGGTTCTGAAGCTATAAAACGCTAGGCACTTTGAGAATTATCAACCCTAAAGCTATGAATAAGGAAAATTTTTCCCGACCAGCACACGCTAAGAGGAGTTTTAGACTCAGAGTATCGCAGGTTTTCTTTGGTCTATGGAGCTTTTTGTTTCTTCTTTTTTGTTATTGGCAATGGAATGATCCAGATCCTGTAATATGGATGAGCATTTACAGTTTTGCTGCCTTAATGTGCGGTCTGGCTGCTGTTTATCGTTTCTATATTCCTCTTCTTATTTTCGCATCTGTTCTTGGATTTATAGGGAGTTTGTATTTCTTTCCCAATTCTGTTTTTGAATGGCTCCGCCAGGAATGGCAGCAAGCAGATCTTTCTATGAAAACTGTTGAAATGGAAGAAACACGAGAGTTTTTCGGATTACTTATTTTCTCTATAGTAATGGGATTGGCTGCATATAAAGGATGGTGTGAAAAACGTAAAGCTATTCCTGAATAGCTAGAGAATTTTCTCTAACATATTCCAAATCAAATTTTTAACTCCTAAGCACAGGAATAGCGGGAGTATGTGGAAAAACTGAACTTGAAGAAGAGCAAACAAGAGAAGATTGGGAGCGAAATTTATTTTTCCTAATAATCCTCGGATTATTAATTTCTTTTTTAACAATTAAAGTTTTATAAGCTTAAAATCCGTGGCAACCATATATGAAAACTATAATTTCTTAAAAGGACAATTTATATGTTTGATTATAAAACTTTCGGTTACAATAATAAAAGTAACGATTGATAAATATAACGTGCTACAACAACAGTAATCAATATGTTTTTAAATTTTATCTAATGATAAAAAAGTTTTTTCTCGTAACCTTATAAAGTTGAAGTCAATTAGTAGTATATAAGTTCAAATTTAAGGGTAGCTAAAAGGTTCCCTTGAAACCAATATCGGCTGAATCTGCTGCTAAACCTGGGAAGAGCAAAAAAGGTTTGAATCATGGCAAGGTCACTCTTACGAATAGCAAATCGTATCAAAACCACGCAAATCTTAGAATTAGCGTGGTTTTTTAGATTTTGGAGAATCATTTAATTTGATTCTATTTGATTTAAAAAGGTATTCTATTATAGTATAGACATAAAATAAAGGGTTCAATTTACCAGGTCACCTCTTCCGCTTTTTTAGCCCTATACCTTCTTTGGAGGTAGATCAAAAGCTATAGCTTCATGTTCAAAATGGTTTCTGTGAGATCCGTCACAAAAAGGTTTGTTGCTGGATAATCCGCAGCGACATAGCGTCACCTGTTCGCGGCCTCCAAGGTCGTAAACATTTCCGTTTTTATTTACTATTTCAATATCTCCCGCAACAATTAGCGATCCATTGTTATTTACTTTGATTTTTGTTTTGGCCATGTATATATATTTATTTAGTAAAACAATTTACGGTTTTATTAATAGAATGAAAGCTAAAAATAAAATTGAAATCAATGGTTTTTTTAACTGAATTTCTCTTTTTTCTTTGGTGATTGTCGCTTTCAGTTATCGATGAGCAAATCTAAGGTTCGGGATAAGCTCTGTGGATAAAAGTATGTTTTTGAAAATCTACGGAGAACTTTCGTCATCTTCAGGTAAAAATTTGTTAAACAGGGTTAAAGCCTATTAAAACTTTTTGAAAGAACTTCTTCAACCTGTATTTTGACCGGAAGCTAAAATAAAAGTTCCAATTCTAAAATCCTCCTGTTTTGATGAAAACACATATTACTACAGAATTCCACCCCACAATCTGTTGGATAAAGCTGCGGCAGAGTTTTTTATTATGTCTGTTTTTTATCTTCTTCTTATCTCCTACAGAAGGCCACAGCCAGTTCTTTAACCCTGAGGATTCTTTTATAGAAAATTCCGGTGATGCAACTGTATTCTTATTACCCATATCAGCAGCTGCGACGACCCTTATTGTTGAAGATTACAAGGGAACTTGGCAGTTCACCAAAAGCTTTGCTCTAAATCTTGCCGTGACAGGTGCAGCCAAAGTCTTGATTAATAAGCAGCGCCCTTTGCAAGGCGGCGACTATGCATTCCCTTCTGGACATACTTCTGTAGCTTTCCAGGGGGCTTCGTTCTTTCATCGCAGGTACGGCTTCAAATACAGCATTCCTGCTTATGTTCTCGCAGGTTATGCCAGTTTTAGCCGAATTCATGCCACCAGGCATGATGGCTGGGATGTCTTGGCAGGGGCTGTTGTAGGTATAGGAAGTACCTGGTTTTTTACAAATCCTCGTAAAGAAGAGAATATGCAACTCACTTTTAGCAGTTCAGATGAACATTATTTGCTGGGCTTTCAGTACACTTTTTAAGTTTTTGCACCAATAGTAAGAAGCTTGTTTTAAATAAAACAATTGTCACGATATTGAATTTCTGAACGAAAAGATTATTTCTGCAATTCATGAATTTCAAGTTATCAAATACACCTATCTTGTTCCTCAAATAAAAATCAATTTATGGCCTCAGGTTTTTTTGCACTTCTGGATGATATTGCAACTTTAATGGACGATGTAGCGGTACTTGGTAAAGTCGCCGGAAAAAAAACAGCAGGAATCTTAGGCGACGATCTGGCGGTGAATGCAGAAAAGGCTTCCGGGTTTATGTCTTCCCGGGAACTTCCGGTGCTCTGGGCAATCACAAAGGGATCTTTTCTAAACAAGCTTATCATTCTGCCCCTGGCATTTTTGCTAAGTGCTTTTGTGCCTCCAGCTATTACAGTTATTCTCTTAATTGGTGGATTATATCTCGCTTACGAAGGTGCTGAAAAAATATATGAATTCTTTTTCCCGCATGCTCACGCAGATGAAACTCCCAAGCTTGAAAAACTTTCTAAAGAAGAAGTCCTGGCAAGGGAAAAGGAGAAAATTAAATCAGCAATTTTAACAGATTTTATACTTTCCGTAGAAATCATAATTATCGCTTTGGGAAGCGTTGGAACGGAAGCATTACTGACGCAAATTATTGTTGTTACGCTTATTGCGCTCGTGGCCACCGTGGGGGTCTACGGGATTGTGGCGCTTATTATAAGGATGGATGAATTTGGAGCTAAACTTATTGATTTAAACGAAAGGGAAAATAGCTTTTCAGATAAAATCGGGAAATTTCTGGTAAGTGCTCTTCCTAAAGTGATTAAAAGCCTGTCGGTTATTGGTACTATCGCGTTATTGTTGGTTTCAGGAGGGATTTTTGTTCATAATATCCATTTCCTGCACGGCATGTTTGAAAATATTCCGGGTATTATAGTGGAATTTGTAATTGGGCTAATTGTAGGTTTTCTTGTATTGCTTATTATAAAATCAGGTACCAAAATTTGGAAAAAAGTTGCCGGCTAACTCACCACGGGATGAGATAAGTCCTTAAATGTAGAGGTTCTACTTTTCCTTAAAACGCTCGACAATCACCAAATTCAGTGAAAATGAAGTGGTAGAAACAACCTTTCGTCGCAAATCAAAAAATACCACTTTTTAGGTATGTTAAGAACCGTTTTTATTATCTACTTTTCGTTTATATTAGAAGAGGAAGTTTTAGGGGTAAACCTTCTTCTGAAAATAAAAAGCAGGATTATGTTGGGGGCATGTCCTGCTTTTATTTTATGTTTCGATTTCATGATTCTGAACCCGACTGTTTTCCGCGATATTTTCTGCAGTTAAATCCTCTATAGACTTAAGAGATCACTACTTAAAAGCATCTATTATTTCTTTCAGGAAATTGTTGATATCAAAGTCAGGAGATTCCGTTAAGCCAAATCTTACTACCACAAGATCTTTTGAAGGAATTATAAAAATATACTGTCCTTGGAAACCATTGCAGGAAAACATATCCTTCGGTACATCGGGATATAGAGCTTCAGCATTTAACCAAAAATGGGCACCGTATTCACCATTCGAACCATGGGTAGGCTGTGCAGTATAATCAACCCAGGATTCATTTAAAATTTGTTCGCCGTTCCAGTTTCCTTTGTTAAGATAAAGTAATCCAAATTTTGCCCAATCCCGGGCAGTAGCCCAACCATAGGAGGAGCCAATGTAATTACCTTCTAAATCTGGTTCTATGGTCATGGAGTGCATCCCGATTTTGTCGATAAGTTCGCTATACCAAAAATCCATGTATTCCTGGTGCGTGGCAAATTGATCCCGAATAAAACGTGATAATAAATTTGTAGTTCCAGAGGAATAGTTCCAGCTGTTATCAGGTTCACCTTTTAGCGGTTTTTTTATCTGTACGCCGGGCATGTCCCCTTCTATAAAGAGCATTTTTGTAACATCAGAAATTTTGGTATAATCTTCCTCCCATTCCAGGCCACTGTTCATTTGCAGTAAATTGTTCAGAGTAATTTTTGAACGTTCATCATCTTCCCACTCTTTGAAAAGATGATCCTGGGAGAGCGAAATTTTCCCTTTTTTCTCAAGTATTCCCAAAATCGCACTTGTAACACTTTTTGTCATGGACCAACCCAGGAATTTTGTATTTGATGAAAACTCTGGCGCATATTTTTCTTCAATAAGCTTATTTTTGTGAAGCACTAATACAGCCCTTGTTTTCTGGTAATTGCTGTCTTCGGCATCAAAGGCATTTTCCACAGCAAGCTTCAGCGCTTCCCGGTTTATAGTCCGAAAATTGGCATTTTCAGGTTGCCGCTGTCCAAAAGGATAAGGTAAGTCTAAATTAAAATTCTGGCGATTAGGAACTGGAAGCTTCGGAACAGCTTCAGGAGTGTTTTCAGGTAAAAGAATGCTGCCAATACCTTCTTTGTAAACCGATGTTCTCTTTTTTAACCCGAAAATAGTCGAGGAAACCGATTTTGCCTCATAATTTATCTCATTTTTAGCGTAAAAAACCGGAAGGAAGTTATTGTCCCCGGCTTCTATGGATTTTAGCTCCCGTCCTGCTTCAAATGTGCAGGAACATACATTTTTGGCAGCAAAACCGGTGAGAATGTTCAATTTTGGAAAATTGCGGTAGACAAAATAAGCTAAGGAAGGGAAACCAAGAAGGAGTCCGTATTTTAATTTTTTGTTCATGAAGTAGGCTGGAATTATTCAGCAATATTAAGGATTATTCAGCCGTGTTATATAAAATTCCTTTGAAAATACCATAGATGATAAGTTCCAATTCATTCTATCATTGTTTTCTCTCAAAGCCGAAAATTGTTATTATAAGAGATTGGCTTCGAAACATATTTTCTTCGGAAGTGAATTCTACTGATACGATCAACTTATTTATCGACGACTTGTTTTGGCGTTACCTGGTCTTTTATTTGTAATGGAAGAAGGAGTTTTCGAAATATGGAATTACATCCATTGCTCCTGAAGGTTTTTGAAAAGAAGATCCACGGACTTCCTAGTAGATTTATCTAAGAAAATAGCGAAATCCTGAAGAAAATTCGAATGCCAGCTTATTTGTAGCTTAAGCATGAGTAGGGTCATGCTTAGGCTTCAAGCTGGCATTCTTTATGATGAGCAGATAGTCGGCTTTTTAGGTCAGCAATTACATCTTCATGTAAATAATTTTTATCGACCGCCTGTGGAGCAATTTGCTTTCGAAAAAACTGAACTTGAAACTCTTTTGCTTTTTATGATACATTATAAATCCCTGTTAAAATACTTTTAATCAGCTATTTGAACTTTTTCGAATTCGTTATATTTAAGAGAAAGTAATAACAACTGTATAAATAAAATGTGTCATGAGTAATAAAGAATCAGATAGAAGAGAATTTCAGGACGAGAAAGATGCGAAGAAAAGTCCGGAATGGAAGAATGCCAACCGCGATGAACAAAGAAAAGAAGATGCGAAGCGGCACGATAAATTTGAAGAAGACAAAAATAAGCAACAAAAAAACGAATAACGTTTTCTGAAGAAATTTCCAGGGGCTGTTCAAAAGTGAAAATCCGATACTGAAATTTCAGTAGGTCGAAAATTGTCATTTTTGTGCAGCCTCTTTTTTTATGGAATTTTCATTCCTAAACAGACAATTTTTAGAACTGAAAATTCAGATTAACGATTCGTTTTGTGTTCCACATTCCTTAAAAATCTAATAAAATATGCTGAATGACTGTTTTTACAGGCTCCTTTAACCTCTTATTAACTGCTTTTATTATTAGATTTAAATAAGTTCAGCTAAGTATTAATTTAAAAAATCAATTATGGCACTAAAAGCTCTATTTCTTAATTGTACCCTTAAAAAATCACCAGAAACTTCAAATACCGAAGCATTTATCAAAAATGCTGAAAAAGTTTTCGCAGATCTTGGCGTAACCTCTGAAATTGTGAGGGTGGTAGATCACAATGTGCATTTTGGAGTGACCTCTGATGAAGGTGACGGAGATGCCTGGCCTTCAATTCTTGAAAAAGTGAAAAAAGCAGACATGCTTATCCTGGCAACACCAATTTGGCGTGGGGATCGTGGCTCTGTTGCTAAAATGGTCGCAGAACGCTTTGACGGCATAATGTCTGAAGGTAATGACGAAAATGGCCAATATCCTACCTATAATAAAGTAGCCGGCGTAATGATAGATGGAAACGAAGATGGTGCGAAAAAGGCAATTTCCAGCATGCTATTCGATCTTTCTGAACACGGATTTACAGTTCCTGTGAATGCTTTTGCATATTACGTTGGCGAAGCTGGTCCCGGACCTTCTTATATAGAAGCCGAAGGGCATAAACATGAATTTACAAATAATATGATCCTTCTCATGGCGCATAATATGGTACACCTTGCAAAGACTTTAAAGGAAAATCCTTATCCTACCCAGGTGAATAAACTTGAGGAGAAAGCGGAGAAAATGAGTAAGTAAAAAATGCAAATACGGGCTCAGTTTTTTATCTTGCAGCCATGATTAATTTAAGAGATTACATTAGGGAAATACAAGATTTTCCGAAGGAGGGAATTTCATATAAAGATATTTCTCCGATGCTACAGGATCCAAAGGCTATGGATCATGCGGTCAGTTTGTTTATTGAAAGGCTTGAAAGTCAGCATATTGATGTTGTTGTTGGGATTGAATCCCGCGGATTCTTCTTTGCGCCTTTACTCGCTCAAAAACTGAATGCGGGTTTTGTTCCGGTAAGGAAAAAAGGAAAGTTGCCTGCAGAAACCTTAGAAGAAAATTATGATCTGGAATACGGGATTGACGTATTAGAAATCCATAAGGATGCAATTTCAAAAGGCCAGAATGTGCTTGTTCACGATGATGTTCTCGCTACCGGAGGAACGGCTCGTGCGGCCTGTAATTTAGTCGAAAGGCTGGGGGGGAAGGTAGTGCAGTGCAATTTTATTATTGAGCTTGGTTTTCTAAACGGAAGAAAGAAACTTTCGCAGTTTCCCGTTGAGTCGCTCATTCAGTATTAGGTTAGTGTGGGTTGTCCAGAAGAATATTAATCCAGAGAATTTTTTGTAACCCAAAGTTTCCAGCCGATAATTGCCTTTTGGACATTAGTAGCTTTCTGAAGGTCCAGCTGTTGCTGGGAGTAGCTGGGGAAGATCTTCTTGTTTGCTTTTGCGAGGGCTTTAAAGAAAGTTTTCTTCATAATTATGTATCCTTTTCCCAAAGATATTAAATTATAAATGTCTGGCCTATCTGTTTATAGGTATTGCAGAACAAAAAAGTCATCAGTAACGATGGCTTTTTGCATGATGTCAATAATTTTATTTTTCCTTCAGAATTTTGGCCTTTTAAATTTCAGTCTTTTGAATTAATGGAAATGCTACCCTTGTCATTCCAGCTTATTTGACCATCAGGAACACCATTCATTAGAAGTGGATTCCGGGGTAATGGAAAACGATTTAGAATTTTAATCAGGAGAATTACTCTCCTTATTAGTTTTCGTAATAATTTCAACAACTCCGTTTTTACCTTTTTCGCCATATTTTTCAGTTGCATTTGCTCCTTTAAGAACATTTATGGAGGCGATTTCAGAAGGTTCTAATTCATTAAAGTCGTAGCTCTGCGGCATAACTTTTCCATCCAGGACTATTAGCGGTTTTTCCTCCTGCTGATTGCTTGAATTATCTGTAGTTTTCTTACCTGTACCATAAATAGTACTATTTCTCTGCTTTGTTATCTTCATAGTTTTTGCTTCGGAAGAAGAATTTCTCTCAGAATCTTTGAGAACCACGTTTATTACACCGTTTTTAGCTTTTTCTCCGTAGCCGGAAATTGCCTTTTCTCCTTTTACCACTTCAATCCGCTCAATAGTTTCGGGTTCTATAGAATCTAGGTCAAAGTCGTCTTCTTTTATTTCACCGTTAACAATAATAAGCTTCGCATCCTGGTTTGTAATTCCTGAAATCTTCTTTATTTTTACTACATTTTCAGAATTGCTATTCTGTGATTCACTAGCTGATTCCGAAGGTTTTGTGCTGATTAAAACGACCCCGTTCCTGCCTGAAAAACCATACAGCGCAGTAGCCTTTGCACCTTTTAATACGTCTACCTTTTCGATATTCTCAGGATGAATAGTATCGATAATTGCCTTTTTTGAAGGTGCACCATTTAACACGTAAAGTGGACTTTCTTTATTTTCCTCGTGTGTAGAAGAATCTAAAGTTTGGGTCTCACTTGATTTTTCTGAAGAATTCTCTTCTTTTTGTAAAATTTGGGCCTCTGTTTTTACATTGAAGAAAAACATAAAGAGCATCAGGACTGGAAGTATGAGGCTAATTTTCCACATTTTCGGCTTGTTATCTTGTTTTTTGTTTAGCATAACGATTCGTTTTTTAATAAATGATTGATAAAAATGATTAGTTAAAGCAGGCTGAAATTCAGGAACCGAGACGTTGATCAACGCATGTTGGTACGCTTTTCTCGATCCGGCAGCAGCGACCGTCTCCCGGTCTGCAAGAAATTCCAGGTTTTGTTCTATAGTTTTTTTATACCACCAGCTAAAGGGATTAAACCAAAGAATGGCGGTAGTTAGGTTGGCGAGGATAATATCTAATGAATGTAGCTGTGCAGCATGCACTCTTTCATGCTGTAAAATAAACTCTAGATCGCGTTGAGAATGTGATGCGGGATTGTAAATGATATAGTGGAAAAAAGAAAATGGTCCTGTAATGCGATTAATTTTAATAAAATTAAAACCTTCAGCTTTTTTAAAATGATGAGTTTTTATCAACTTCAGAATAGCGAACAACCTAATCGCGAATTGACAGAGCAGTAATCCGGCACTCACTGAATAAATTATCCCGGCTAAATTCCACCAGTTTATTTGTGTTTCCTGTATAAGAGACGTGCTGGGAAACATTTCCGGAGAAAATTCAGCATTAACTATAGGCGCTTCTATAAATACTTTTCGGGTAAAATAAATGGCCGGAAGTATAAAGGAAGCAAAGATTCCTCCGACTAAAAATTTCCTGTTCAGGCTAAAAGCTGTTTCTTTTTCTAGTAGTAATTGATAGAATAAAAAGAAAATTGACAGCAGGCCTGCACTTTTAAGAAGATATATTATAGTAGTTTCCATCATTTTTCCTTTTTCTCAATGATCTCCAGTATTTCTCTTAATTCTTCGGCGCTAATTTTTTCTTCTTTGGCAAAAAAGGAAACGACGCTTTTATAAGAATTATCAAAAAACTTCTTGGTCGCCAGGTTCATAAATTGATTGCGATAGGATTCTCTGGAGAGCACAGGAAAATATTGATGAGTATTACCAAAAGTATTATGTGAAACATAACCCTTCTCCTCAAGATTTCTTACTATGGTAGAAACGGTATTGTAATGGAGCTTTTGATCTTTTATTTCAGGAATAATTTCCTTTACAAATGCTTTTTCCAGCTTCCACAAGATCCGCATGATTTCTTCTTCTTTATTGGTTAATTTCTCCATAGAATGAATGATTTAATAATCGAACTTTTGGCGATTTTTCAAATTAACGAAAAAAATAGTTTAAAAACTATAAATATAGTTGTTATTTCACTTTTTGGAAATCTGATTTATATATGGAGGTAGGTTGATCTGAACATTATGAAGAAACCGGTAATCATTTTGTAAGATACTAAGAGAGTTTAGGTTTTCGATGGAATTGAGGTTTACTATAAACCTTGAAAGATTCTATTATCTTCGCAAAAAAAACTAATGAGTATAATCTTCATTCTTTTAGGCCTGGTTCTTCTGGTAGTAGGAGGAGAATTCCTCGTGCGATCTTCTGTCGCCCTATCCTTTAAACTGAATCTTTCTAAAATGGTAATTGGTCTCACCGTAGTCTCTTTTGCAACTTCAGCTCCAGAGTTGCTGGTGAGTTTGCAGGCTGCTCTCGATGGTTTTTCAGATATATCGTTAGGAAACGTAATAGGTTCAAATATTGCAAATATCGGCCTTGTATTAGGAATAACGGCAATCATAACACCTCTTGCGATTGATCGTGACTTCTACAGTTTTAACTGGCCTGTAATGATGATTTTTTCCATTGCTTTATATTTTCTTTTGAAGAGTGGGGGGAATATTTCAAGATTAGAAGGCTTTTGCCTGTTGATAGCCCTGGTAATATATCTTATTGCACTTATAACCCGTTCTCGTAAGAGAACGGGCATAGCAATAGAAGAAGTAGATGAATCTTTGAAAACAGTCTCGAACTTCAAGATGATTTTATGGCTAATTATTGGTGGCGTTGCGCTTTGGGGAGGATCAGAACTATTGGTGGAAGGTGCAGTGGACCTTGCAACCGCGATTGGTGTAAGTGAGAGGGTAATTTCTGTTACCATGATTTCTGTTGGAACCAGTATTCCTGAATTAGCAGCTTCGGTAATAGCTGCCTTACGAAAAGAAAAGGCGCTGTCCCTTGGAAATCTTATAGGCTCAAATATTTTTAATATTGCATCTGTATTGGGGGTTACTGCCTTGATTCAGCCTATTTATTTAAAATCTGAAGCACTTCTTTCCAATGATATCTTTTGGATGATAGGAGTGGCATTTGTATTAATTCCTCTGGCTTTTTTGCCAACAAGGTTTATTTTGGGAAGGTATAAAGGTGTAATATTATTTGTAAGTTATTCGATTTTTGTGAGTATTGCATTTTTAGGTTAATATTCAGGGGTCATAATGAAGAATACATAATTTTTTTTAAATGGTCGCTGATTTTAAGGGGGGTTTGAATAAAAATTAATAAATTTGGCGATCGAATTTAGAAATTTTCAAACCAAAATAATATGTCAACCTTAAGATTTGAAGCTTTAAAACAAACATTTAACCGTACTACGGTTAAAATTGAAGAACCTGGTAGAAGGTCAGAAATTTTTGGAAGCAATGTTTTCGACCTGACAACCATGAAGCAGTTCCTTACCAAAGAAGCTCACAAGAGTGTGACTGATGCTATAAAAAACGGTTCTAAAATAGACCGTTCAGTAGCAGATCATATTGCTTCCGGAATGAAAGAATGGGCAATCAGTAAAGGTGCTACCCATTACACTCACTGGTTTCAGCCTTTAACAGGATCTACTGCAGAAAAGCATGATGCTTTTTTTGAAACTACCGGAGATGGATCGGCAATAGAGAAATTTGGTGGTGGTGCGCTTGTACAGCAGGAACCTGATGCTTCAAGTTTTCCAAACGGTGGAATTAGAAATACTTTTGAAGCAAGAGGATATACCGCATGGGATCCAACTTCTCCGGCTTTTATATGGGGAACTACACTAAGTATACCTACAGTGTTTGTCTCCTACACAGGAGAAGCTTTAGATTATAAGACTCCTTTACTAAGGGCTTTGCAGGCTGTAGATCAGGCTGCAACTTCAGTAGTAAAATATTTTGATAAAAACGTAACTAAAGTAAATGCAACCCTTGGATGGGAGCAGGAATATTTCCTTATTGATTCTGCTTTAGCTGCTACACGTCCTGACCTCCAATTGGCAGGAAGAACCTTACTTGGACATGCTCCGGCAAAAGGTCAACAACTGGATGACCATTATTTTGGTTCTATTCCTTCCAGAGTATTGTCTTATATCATGGATCTGGAAATCGAGTGCATGAAGCTGGGAATTCCGGTGAAGACAAGGCATAACGAAGTTGCTCCAAATCAATTTGAGCTTGCTCCTATTTTTGAAGAAGCTAACCTTGCGGTAGATCATAACTCTCTTATCATGGATGTTATGGGTAAAGTGGCGGAGCGTCACAACTTTAAAGTAGTGATGCATGAAAAGCCTTTTGCAGGAATTAATGGAAGTGGTAAACATAATAACTGGTCTTTAAGTACTGATACCGGAACAAATCTTTTGGCTCCCGGAAGTACGCCAATGAAGAACCTTCAGTTCCTTACGTTCTTCATCAATACTATTAAAGCGGTACATGATAATGAAGAATTGTTGAGAGCTGCAATTGCAAGTGCATCAAATGACCATAGACTGGGTGCTAACGAAGCTCCTCCTGCGATCATTTCAGCATTTATTGGTTCTCAACTAACAGCGGTTCTTGATGAACTTGAAAAAGTAACTGACGGGAAGTTATCCCCTCAGGAAAAAACCGAACTTAAATTAAACGTAGTAGGTAAAATTCCGGAAATTTTACTTGACAATACAGACAGGAACAGGACTTCTCCTTTTGCCTTTACAGGAAATAAATTCGAATTTAGAGCTGTAGGGTCTTTGGCTAACTGTGCAAATCCAATGACGGTTTTGAACAGTATTATGGCTAAGCAGTTAATTGACTTTAAAACTGAAGTTGATAAGCTTATCAAGGATGAGAAAATGAAGAAAGATGATGCCATCTTTAATGTTCTTCGTGAATATATCAAGGAATCCAAAAAAATTCGTTTTGAAGGAGACGGTTATAGCGAAGCATGGGAGAAAGAGGCAGAAAAGCGAGGTCTAAGTAATAACAAAAAAACACCACAGGCGCTTAAAGTTCAGATTTCAGAAAAAACTATCAAGCTTTACGAGGATCTTAAGGTAATGAACAGGGTGGAAGTTGAAGCCCGCCACGAGATTGAACTTGAGGAGTATGCAATGCGTATTCAAATTGAGGGAAGGATTCTTGGAGATATTGCCAGAAACCACATTATCCCGACAGCAATACGCTACCAAAACGTTCTTATTAAGAACGTGAGGGGAATAAAAGAAATCTACGAAGAACACTACAAGAAATATGCGGCTGAGCAATTGGGTATTATCGAAAGTATTTCTACTCACATTGCTGCTATTAACAGCAAAGTAGGGGAAATGATAGAAGCTCGTAAAGTAGCTAACAAAATGGAAGATGCTGAGGAAAAAGCACATTCCTATTGTGATGATGTTAGACCTTACTTTGATGAGATCAGATATCATTGTGATAAACTAGAACTATTGGTGGATGACGAATTATGGCCATTAACCAAGTACAGAGAGTTGTTGTTTACAAGATAATTTGATTTACATAATCTTTATACAAGCCACGGAGCAAATTGCTCCGTGGCTTTTTTTGTAACAGCAGATATTTTTCTTCGTAGCGATCTTGATATGGCATCCAACCAGTTACTTTTGCTTCTATAAATCTTTCACAGGCAAAACTAAACTCCTTATCTTTGAAACTTAAATTCAGATTTACTCATGAGTCAGGAAGTTAGTAAAAGGTATGCCAGCCGTGGTGTTTCAGCTGGTAAGGAAGATGTGCACAACGCAATTAAAAATGTAGATAAAGGTTTATTTCCTAAAGCTTTCTGCAAAATTGTACCTGATTATCTTACGGGAGATGAAGAATTTTGTCTGTTGATGCATGCCGATGGTGCCGGGACAAAATCTTCGCTTGCTTACATGTACTGGAAGGAAACCGGGGATCTCGGGGTTTGGAAAGGCATTGCGCAAGATGCATTGATAATGAATATCGATGACCTATTATGTGTTGGCGCTACAGATAAAATTCTGCTCTCTTCAACGATAGGCAGGAATAAGAATCTTGTCCCCGGCGAAGTTATCTCTGCCATTATTAACGGTACAGAAGAATTAATTGCTGAATTAAAAGAGTACGGAGTAGAGATTCATTCCACAGGCGGGGAAACGGCAGATGTTGGAGACCTTGTAAGAACAATAATTGTGGATTCTACGGTCACAGCCAGAATGAAACGCAGTAATGTGATCAATAATGCTAACATAAAACCCGGAAATGTTATTGTAGGTCTTTCTTCCTTTGGACAGGCAACTTATGAAAAGGAGTATAACGGCGGAATGGGAAGTAACGGACTGACTTCTGCCAGACACGATGTTTTCTCCAAAATTCTGGCAGAAAAATATCCGGAAAGTTTTGATAATAGCATTCCTGAAGATCTCGTTTATTCAGGCACAAAATCCCTTACCGATAAAATAGAAGACGCTCCTCTGGATACAGGCAAATTGGTACTTTCCCCTACCCGAACGTATGCGCCTGTTATTAAGGAAATCCTTCAAAAGTTTACCAGTAAAGAAATTTATGGAATGGTTCACTGTAGTGGCGGAGCACAAACAAAAATTCTTCATTTTGTAGATAATCTGCATATCATAAAAGATAATATGTTTGAAGTGCCACCGCTTTTTAAACTTATTCAGCAAGAAAGTAAAACCGACTGGAAAGAAATGTACCAGGTTTTTAACATGGGCCATCGTATGGAGCTATATGTTGATGAAGAAATAGCCCCTGAAATCATTAATATTTCCAGGTCTTTTAATATTGATGCACAAATTATAGGAAGAGTGGAAGCTTCTGAAAATAAAAAGTTGAGCATTAACAGTAAATATGGGAACTTTGTCTATTAATTCTTGAAAGAATTGAGGAGATAGCTGTAAATCCTTTATCTTATAAAAAAAACATTTTGCCCAATTGTTTTTTTAACTTAACCTTAAATGAAAGCTTATAAAACGTTATTGCTGGTATCAGTTCTATGCTTACTGGCTATTAACTGCGCTGTAATTCTATTTTTTGGAGAAGCGGTTGGGAACCTTATGCGTTTTTTTTCACTTTTTTTGTTTTTTGTTTTTTTTCTGTTTCAGCATAGAAGGTTTCCGGATAAGAAGGTACTTGGAATTTTCTGTATGTTGTTATTGTGTGACGCCCTTCTGTTTAACTATGAAAATGAATATTTTAAGATGTTTATTTTCCTTTCCAGAATGCTCCTTTTTATTTTATTGGGATGGATAATTTTCCCCAAAGTAAGAGCCTTGAAATCAAATTTATTTCAGAAAATTATCTTCATCTGTGCCGTTGGATTAAATATCTTTTTGCTGATTGAGTTGCTGAATATGATGTCCCCTGATAATAATTATCTTCTTTCAGATATTTTAATAGTGCTCTTTGGAATATCAGTAATTTTCGCTTCAACTTTGGGGATATCTTATAATAACCGTTATTCAAATAAATCCTCTTTTTATTTTGTTTTCATCATTATAGGCTTTGTTTTTTCAGATTTAGCCTATGTAATTGCTGCCTATCTAGAATTTAAAGTTTTTTATCTGGCAGACGTTGTGGCCAACATCACCGGACTAACAGCTTTGTTAAAATTTTTATATTATAAAAACAAAGAGAAAGAAATCAATGTACTAGAAGTGTAAGTTTTGCAACATGCTATCATACGCATTTCACCACCCGAAAGTTCCTCTGGTTTAGCCTTTCGGTATTTAAAAAATCAGGAATGTTTTCTAAAAAAATCCTGCACCCGGCTTTAAATAATTCAAAAGCCTCTTCAGGCTAATGTTATGTTTTTATCGTAAATTTGCTAATCCAAAAATCAGAAGGGTTATATGATTGAGAAGCTTAACATAGTAAAGCAGCGATTTGATGAAGTAAATGATTTGATCATTCAGCCGGATGTAATTGCCGATCAGAAGCGATATATTGAATTAAATAAAGAGTATAAGGACCTAAGAGCATTAATGGATGTGCGCGAAGTTTACATGGAACTAACGCAAAATATCCAGGAATCTGAAGAAATCATTTCCGACGGGAGTGATCCTGAAATGACTGAAATGGCAAAACTTCAGATGGAAGAGGCTAAGGAACAACTTCCCCAACTGGAAGAAAAAATCAGGATGATGCTCGTCCCAAAAGATCCTGAAGACGCTAAAAACGTGGTAATGGAAATCCGGGCCGGTACAGGAGGTGACGAAGCAAGTATTTTTGCGGGTGACCTTTACCGCATGTATACCAAGTATGTAGAAAGTAGAGGCTGGAAGCACAATATTGTTGATTTTAGCGAGGGTACCAGTGGAGGTTTTAAAGAAATGATTTTTGAAGTTTCCGGAGAAGATGTCTACGGAACTTTAAAATTTGAAGCTGGAGTCCACCGTGTGCAGCGTGTTCCACAAACTGAAACTCAGGGTCGCGTACACACCTCGGCAGCTACTGTTATGGTACTACCTGAAGCTGAAGAATTTGATGTGGAGATCGATCCAAAGGAAGTTCGTATAGATTATTTCTGCTCTTCGGGGCCAGGTGGTCAGTCCGTCAACACCACTTATTCTGCGGTTCGCTTGACCCACGAACCAACCGGACTTGTAGCGCAATGCCAGGATCAAAAGTCCCAGCATAAAAACAAGGAGAAAGCATTCAGAGTTTTACGTTCCCGACTTTATGAAATGGAGCTCGCGAAGAAGATGGAAGCAGATGCAGCCAAGAGAAATTCGATGGTTTCCAGTGGTGACCGTAGTGCAAAAATCCGGACGTACAATTACTCACAGGGACGGGTTACAGACCATAGGATCAATTTAACTTTATATGACCTTTCTAATATAATTAACGGTGATATTCAGAAGATCCTTGATGAACTTCAGTTGGTAGAGAATACCGAGAAGCTTAAGGAGAATTCAGACGTTTTTTAAACATTGAAGGGTGAAGGGTGAAGAAAAAGAGGGCAGAAAAAAGAAAAATCTAAGAGAATAAAGTGAGATTTATTATAAATTAAACTTGATGCACGATCATCAAAACGGAACTTTAAACTTTTCAAACCTTAAACTTTAAACAAACTTCTATGTCAATTCAAGAGCTGATAAATCAAATCCATAAGAAAAAGTCTTTTTTGTGTATCGGCTTAGATGTAGACCTGGAAAAAATTCCGTCTTACCTACTATCAGAAGAAGATCCTATTTTTGCTTTTAATAAAGCGATTATTGATGCCACCCAGCAATTTGCTGTGGCATATAAACCAAATACTGCTTTTTATGAAGCCTGCGGAATAGAAGGCTGGAAAGCTCTTCAAAAAACAGTAGATTACCTGCACGACAATTATCCCGAAATTTATACCATAGCAGATGCCAAGCGTGGAGATATAGGCAATACTTCCAGGATGTACGCCAAAACTTTTCTCCTGGATATGGGTTTCGATTCCGTTACCGTGGCGCCGTATATGGGCAGGGATTCGGTAGAGCCATTTCTGGAGTTTGAAAACCGGCATACAATCTTACTGGCATTAACTTCAAATGAAGGTGCCTTTGATTTCCAGACCAAAAAGGTTAATGATCTTGAACTTTACAAACAGGTTTTGAAAACTTCCAGAACCTGGAGAAATTCAGAAAACCTGATGTATGTGGTTGGCGCAACAAAAGCCGAATATTTCCAGGAGATAAGAAAAATTGTTCCTGATAGTTTCTTGTTGGTTCCCGGAGTAGGTGCACAGGGTGGGAAGCTGGAAGAAGTGTGTAAATATGGAATGAATAAGAATATAGGTCTTCTGGTTAATTCTTCCCGAAAGATTATTTACGCTTCAGATTCTTCCAATTTTGCTGAAGTTGCCGGTGCCAAGGCAGAAGTTCTTCAGAAACAAATGGAAGAGGAGCTAAAGCAACTTTAATCTCCTATGGAATTTACAGATCAACTCCAACGGAAGATCAAAATTCCTGAAAATCCAAAACGTGTTATCTCCTTAGTACCAAGTCAAACCGAGTTGTTAATTGATCTTGGATTGGAGGATCATATTTCCGGTATTACTAAATTCTGCGTTCATCCTGAAGATTTACGGAAGAGGAAGAAAATTATTGGAGGGACAAAATCTGTTCATTTGGAGAGGATAAAAGCACTTCAGCCAGATCTTATTCTCTGCAATAAAGAGGAAAACACTGAAAAAATGGTACTGGAACTTGAAAAAATAGCTCCTGTCCATGTTTCAGATATTGTAACGCTGAAGGGTGCTTTTGATTTAATGCAACAGTACGGCCAAATTTTTAAAAAGGAAGTGCTTGTTGAGAAAATGATTTCAGCAGTTCGAAATAAGAAAAAAGAAGTTGAGCGTAAAGTTGAAGGAAAGAGAACAAAAAAAGTTGCTTACTTCATTTGGAAAGATCCGCTAATGGTAGCTGGGAATAATACATTTATAAACGAATTGCTGGAGCTTAACGGATTCAAAAATGAATTTTCCGGCAGGTATCCCGAAACTAATCTTGAAGAGTTACAAAATCTTGATTTGGATCTTATTCTTCTTTCTACAGAACCTTATCCTTTTAAGGAAAAACATAAAAAATTATTTAAAGACATAGAAGCAGAAGTACTACTGGTAGATGGAGAATTCTTTAGTTGGTATGGAAGCCGACTTATAAAGGCGTTGGATTATTTTTTAACGCTTCAGGACCACGCGTCGATTTCCCGGTAATTTAATCTACGCAATTCCCTTAAGATTTTTTTCGCCCGGGAATTGAGTTTATTGCTTTCTTCTTTATCGTAAAGTGCGGACTTGTATGCTTTATACATAAGTTCCTTATATTTTTCACAAAGCCGCTCCTCCCGATTCTTTTTTGTAAAAATTCTAAACATAATTCATTTTATTCATTTACAAAGGTAACCGGCTACTGCCTTAAGATTTACTAATCTACAGTTAACATTGTGGTAAAATGCTGGGGAATAATGTGAATCCTGTTAATTATCATTAAGTTTATAATAAGCTGTGGCTAATCCTGTAAAGCAAAAACCTTTTGTAGTAAGGCGGTGGTTCTTGAAGCAGCCTGCTCTCTGATTTGTTTTTCTTCTACAGCAATCATTGTAAATACCCCATTTAAGGCTTCCCGCGTTACATAGTCAGGTAAGTCAGGATTTATTCTGGAGGTGAGCGGCAAGCTATTATATCTTTGGATAAGATTACCCCAAACCTGGGTAGCACCTACTTTATCTAAAGAATTCTGAATAACGGGATTAAATTTAGAATATAATGCAGTTTCTGTTTTATTGTTCAAATATTGAGTGGCAGCATTATCAGCGCCTAATAATATATTCCGTGCGTCTGTAAAAGTGATTTCCTGTACTGCATTCACAAAAATAGGTGTCGCTTCCTGAACTGCATCTTCTGCAGCCCGGTTAAGTACTTTTAAACCTTCATCTGCCAGGGATCCCAGTCCCACATCCCGTAAAGTCTGGTCTACCTTCTGCAATTCCGGAGGTAATGTAATACGTACAAGTTCATTTCTGAAGAAACCATCTTCCTGAGTCAGCTTGGTTACTTGTTTTTCTATTCCCATGTCCAGTGCCTGTCTAAGACCTGCTGCTATGTCATTATTACTCACCCCGTATCCTCCTTGCGGTAGCTGGCTTGCAATATCCTGCAATTCTGCACAGGATGTGAAAATCAATAGTAGACATAGAGAATAATACTTTTTCATAGTTTTCTTTTTTCAAAGATAGGATAAAATAAAAGCTTTTTATGTTGAAAGGTTTTTCAGCAGGCAGTCTCCAATTGCAGAACTCTGGAGAGATTAAACAAAAATGATTGTTTTGTTATTGTAAACAAGTGTCTTTCGGGCTATGTGCAATTTTATTCCGCGGGCAAGGACGATTTTTTCCAGATCTCTTCCCTTTAATATCAGGTCATTTATAGAGTGACTATGGGAAATACGCGAAATATCTTGTTCTATGATCGGTCCCGCATCCAGCTCTTCGGTAACATAGTGGCTTGTCGCACCAATAATTTTTACTCCACGTTTATAGGCCATATGATAAGGTTTTGCCCCTGCAAAGGCCGGTAAAAAGGAGTGGTGGATATTTATAATCCGGTTGGGAAAAGCTTTGATAAGATTGGGTGGTATTATTTGCATATAACGCGCCAGGACAATAAGATCTACCTTTTCCTTCTGAAGTAATTTGAGGTGACGGGCTTCAGCTTTTCCTTTTTCACCTTTAAGAACGGGTACATGGTAAAACGGAATATCAAAACTTTCAGCAATAGGTTTGAGGTTCTCGTGATTACTTATAATCATTGGAATAGTCACCTCCAACTCGCCAGATTTATACCTCCCGAGAATATCATAAAGACAGTGATCATACTTAGACACGAAAATTGCCATTTTTAGGGGTGCGCCTGCGGTGTACATCTGCCACGTCATCTGGTAACGCTCTCCTATGTTATGCTTAAACTGCTCTTTTATGGCTCCAATTCCTGTTTTTTCAGCAAATTCGCTTTCAAGACGCATAAAAAAGATCTCGTTTTCAACATCTACATATTGATCAATGTAGATTATATTACCTTTATGCTCATAAATAAAAGATGTAACGCTGGCGATAATCCCTGAGGCATCAGGACAATGTATAAGAAGCGTAATTTTGCTCATAAATGCTGTTTTCAGGCCTAAAAATAGGCATTTTACAGGGTTTTGACTTCTAATGAATTTAGTATTACTGAATTCATAAAGAGGCGCAGTAAAAACTACAATTTTCGTAAATTGCAGCATCAAAAAATTGATATTATTGAAAATGGAACAACAGAAACCATATACTCCTGAGAATAAAATACGAATGGTCACAGCCGCTTCACTTTTTGACGGCCACGATGCGGCAATTAATATCATGCGAAGGATCATTCAGTCCACCGGTGTGGAGGTGATTCATTTGGGGCATGACCGCAGTGTGGAAGAGGTGGTGAATTGTGCAATTCAGGAAGATGCACATGCCATTGCAATGACATCCTACCAGGGCGGGCATAACGAGTATTTTAAATATATGTATGACCTGCTTAAGGAAAAAGGTGCTGGTCATATTAAGATTTTTGGCGGTGGCGGCGGAGTTATTCTTCCGGAAGAAATCAAAGAATTGATGGACTACGGAATTACCCGAATCTACGCTCCAGATGATGGCCGTGAAATGGGATTGCAGGGAATGATCAATGATATGGTGAAGCAGGTAGATAATTCAACACCTGCACTACCAAAAGAAAATGCTGTAGAAAAATCACTGAAGGAGAAGAATGTAAACACCATTGCAAGGCTAATTTCTTTAGCTGAAAATAATCATGAAGAGTTTGAAAAGAGTTTTTCTGAAGTAGAAAAATCCGGAAAAAATATACCAGTCCTGGGAATCACCGGTACAGGAGGCTCCGGGAAATCCAGTCTTGTTGATGAGCTGGTAAGACGTTTTCTGGCCGATTTTCCTGAGAAAAATATCGGAATAGTTTCTGTAGATCCTTCCAAGAAAAAAACCGGCGGCGCATTGCTTGGAGATCGAATAAGAATGAATTCCATTAATAGTCCGCGGGTTTATATGCGCTCTCTCGCCACAAGACAATCTAACCTCGCGTTATCTAAACATGTTGCTGAAGCTGTAGAAGTTCTTAAGGTGGCTGAATTTGATTTGATCATCCTGGAAACTTCAGGAATTGGACAGTCAGATACAGAAATACTGGATCATTCTGATGTTTCTCTTTACGTAATGACTCCCGAATTTGGAGCGGCAACGCAGCTTGAAAAAATTGACATGCTGGATTTTGCAGATCTGGTTTCTATCAATAAATTCGATAAACGTGGCGCTCAGGATGCACTGCGGGACGTTAAAAAGCAGTACCAGAGAAACCATGCGCTATGGCATGAAGATGCTGAAAAATTGCCAGTTTTCGGCACTATTGCATCTCAGTTTAACGATCCCGGGATGAATACGCTTTATAAAAACATCATGGACAAGATCGATGAGAAAACGAATTCAGAATTGAATTCCACTTTCGAGATCTCCAGAGAAATGAGCGAGAAAATCTTCGTAATTCCGCCTAAACGTACGCGCTATTTATCTGAAATTGCTGAAAATAACAGGAGCTATGACGAAAAAGCCAAATCTCAGGCAGAAGTAGCACAAAAGCTCTACGGAATTTACAAAACCATAGAATCTGTAACCAATGTAAAGTTAGGTCTTACCAAATTTGGTCTTGATGAAGAGGCTTTGGAAGAAGCGACTTCCGAAGAAAATAAAGAATTTACAGTCCTGCTTAAAAAGGAATTTGATCGGGTAAAGATGGATCTGGATCCTTATAACTGGGAAATCATTCTGCGTTGGGACGAAAAAGTAAATAAATACAGGCAGCCGGTTTATTCTTTTAAAGTTCGGGATAAAGAGATTAAAATCGACACCCATTCTGAATCCCTTTCCCATACGCAGATTCCAAAGGTTGCACTTCCAAAATATGAAGCCTGGGGCGATATTTTAAGATGGTGCCTTCAGGAAAATGTGCCGGGAGAATTTCCTTATACTGCCGGGCTTTATCCGTTTAAAAGACAGGGAGAAGATCCTACGAGGATGTTTGCCGGAGAAGGTGGGCCGGAGCGTACTAACAGGAGGTTCCATTATGTAAGTTTAGGTTTGCCTGCAAAACGACTTTCCACGGCATTTGATTCTGTGACGCTTTATGGAAATGATCCTGATCATCGTCCCGATATCTACGGAAAAATTGGAAACGCCGGAGTGTCGATTTGTTGCCTTGATGATGCCAAAAAGTTGTATTCCGGTTTTGATCTTGCAGATGCAATGACTTCGGTAAGTATGACCATAAACGGTCCCGCGCCAATGCTGCTCGGCTTTTTTATGAATGCAGCTATAGATCAGCAATGTGAAAAATACATCAAAGAAAATAATCTTGAAGATAAAGTTGAAGCGAAACTGAAGGAGCTTTATGATGATAATGGAATTGACAGGCCATCTTACAGAGGTGACCTGCCTGAAGGGAATAATGGCTTAGGTTTAATGCTTCTGGGCTTAACCGGAAACCAGATTTTGGATGCTGAAGTTTATGAAGATATTCGTCAGAAAACGTTGAGTTCTGTTAGAGGAACTGTTCAGGCAGATATTCTGAAGGAGGACCAGGCACAAAATACCTGTATCTTTTCTACGGAATTTGCTTTAAGATTAATGGGCGATGTTCAGCAATATTTTATTGAAGAACAAGTGCGGAATTTTTATTCGGTTTCCATTTCAGGATATCACATTGCTGAAGCAGGGGCAAATCCTATCACCCAACTTGCTTTTACCCTTGCTAACGGATTCACGTATGTAGAATATTACCTGAGCCGCGGAATGGACATTAACAAATTTGGTCCTAATCTTTCCTTCTTTTTCTCTAACGGAGTAGATCCCGAATATGCAGTTATTGGTCGGGTAGCCAGGAAAATATGGTCGAAAGCATTAAAGCACAAATATGGTGCTAATCCACGAGCCCAAATGCTGAAGTATCACATTCAGACTTCTGGTCGTTCACTGCATGCACAGGAAATAGATTTTAATGATATTAGGACTACGTTGCAGGCGCTCTATGCTATTTATGACAACTGTAATTCCCTGCACACAAATGCTTACGATGAGGCGATAACCACGCCAACAGAAGCTTCAGTAAGAAGGGCGATGGCAATTCAGCTTATCATCAATAAAGAACTTGGATTAACCAAGAATGAAAATCCAATCCAGGGCTCGTTTATTATCGAAGAACTTACAGATCTTGTTGAAGAAGCAGTCTTGTTGGAATTCGACAGGATTACCGAAAGGGGAGGTGTTCTGGGAGCCATGGAAACCATGTACCAACGCGGAAAAATTCAGGAGGAAAGTCTTTATTATGAAACTTTAAAGCACAACGGAGATTTTCCAATTATTGGGGTAAATACTTTCCTTAGTTCTACAGGATCTCCTACGGTTACTCCGGGAGAGGTAATAAGAGCGACGGAAGAGGAAAAGCAACATCAGATAAAGACGCTTACAACCCTTCATAAAGCTAAAGGCAATAAGGCAGATGATGCGCTGGATAAGTTGAAGGATGCTGCTGTGAATAACGAAAATCTTTTTGAAATTTTAATGGAAGCCACCAAAGTTTGTTCTCTTGGCCAAATTACCACCGCTTTGTTTGAAGTTGGGGGGCAGTATAGAAGAAATATGTAGTTATAAAAGCAGACTCCCCTAGAAAAAAGGGAGGCTGCTTTTGCAGAAAATAGTTCCTTTTATAAGAGATTTTCAACTGCGAAAATCCTTAAACTTTAATAGGTTATTGCTTTGAAATCCAAACTTTCAAATTACTTTTGCACACTTTAAAATTTGATCAGCTATGGTCTGGTTGAAAAGGTAAACATTTATGGAAAGTATCTGGTTATATGCCATTGGAGCCTTCACCGCATTCTTTGCGATAAATAATCCTGTGGGCAATATTCCTATCTTCTTGAGTCTTACAAAGCAAGCCGATGGTGCGCGGAAAAAAGTTATCTCGAAAAAAGCAACTTTTACTGCATTTGTCATTATTGCCGGTTTTGTCTTGTTGGGAAAATATATATTTGATCTCTTTGGATTAACTATTCCTGCCTTTAAAATAACTGGGGGAATCCTGGTTTTTTTCGTCGGTTTTGAAATGATCAGGGCGCAGCAATCCAGTATCGATAACCAGACTGAAATTGATTTTAACGAAGGTATCTCCATTTCACCTTTGGCTATTCCTATATTGGCGGGTCCGGGAACTATAGTTACAGTCCTGAATTATACCACGACGGCCAGTTACCTAGACATGGTTATAATTGTCGCCATGTTTGGTTTAATTATGTTCCTTAATCATCTTGCTTTTCTTTCAAGCGATTACCTGGTGCGGTATATCGGTCAGAATAAAATTGTAGTAATTGAAAAGATCATGGGATTAATAATTGCCATTATCGGCACCAATATGCTTATAGAGGGAGTGCATCTCGCTTTCTTCGAACAGGTGTAGAATTTTTTTGCTGAAAATTGTAATTTCAGAAGGATGACTGAAGTGACTTACATTTTTAGCATCCAGGTGCGCTGAAGTTTTCTGAACTTCTTGAGTTCACTCCTCAAAATTTGAACAAACTCCCTACCATTACTATTAGAAAGCTCCAGGCGATCACAGTTTTTATGTAAAAGATTCACCAGGCGCGTAAGGGAAGCAACATGCCGATATCTTTCTTCAGAAAAAGTTTTACTTTCAGCCTTTAAAATTTCAGGGGCGAGAGAAACTGATTGCCGTACGAGATCACCTGTAAAATAAATATGCGGGTTTTCTTTTCCATTCACCTGCAAATTTCCAAGATCATGCATTAGGTAATGCGAAATGCTTCTCGAAAGACGAAAGATCTCCATAGCTTTTTTATAAATAGCTGTTTCAGTAGTCTTGCTGGAATTATTTAACGGCATTTTTATAGCAGGATTTTTAAAAATTATCTCTTCAAATTTAACTACAAGATTTTTATTATTGACATCGATTTTAAAGTATAATGCCGAATATACTTTAGTTTTTATATTTTTATTGCTTTAAACTATTAAAATGAAAATCGATAAACTCAATTGGGAGATACTCAAATGTCTGCAGCTTAACGCCCGGCAATCCAATGCAGAAATTGGCAGAAGGGTGGGAATAAGCTCTCCCGCAGTTGCAGAGCGAATCCGGAAAATGGAAGATTCTGGCCTAATAAAAGGATATAGAACCGAAATTGCCTATAACCAGGCGGGACATCAATTAAAAGCGATCATTACGTTGAGAGCTTTTATGGGGAGACTTAAAGCTTTCCTGGAAAAGGTAAAGGAATTTGATGAGGTTCTAAACTGCTACAGGATTACAGGTAACGAAAACATTATTATGGAAGTCGTTCTTCAGGATCAGTCACACCTGGAGCAATTTATTGATAAAATGATTACTTATGGAGAGACAAAAACTCATATTGTGTTATCTAATGTAATTGAAGACGCACCTATTAAGAAGCCGGGAGTGCCTGGAATAAAGCCCTGAGAGAGGAGTACTTCTTCGGAAATTACTTTCTGGCGCTCACCAGATACATAAGAGAACCTCCGGCAGCATGAAATTGTTCACGCTGTAAAGCTCCCATTATGTGGCTGTCTCTGGAATTATATTTTTCCTGATATTCGAAGTAAAATGGCATATATTGCTCTCCTGCAGCACTAAAGAAATCGATATCCTTCTGAGTATTCGATTTCCAGGAACTTCCCTCAAGCCATTGCTTTAGCGTTGCTACCTGTTCTTCATTATCATATGGCGGATACATGGCAATTGCTTTATCGGATAATCTTACTTCGATATTTTTTAGTTCTTCCATGGCAAACATGCCGGGCAGCAAATCACCCAGCGAATTATCGCCCTGGCCCATTTTTCGCTTCCCTTTTTCGATAATGAGACGATATTTAATATGATCGAGTGTATCCTCTATGGAATCATTTTTGGTAAGGGACGTTTTAGTAAGACTTTGGATAATGTTGTTCGGTTCCACGCAAAGCAGGATTCCGTTGCTTTTCAGAACCCGTTTCATTTCCCTAATAGCTTTTTCAGGCTCGGGAAGATGAATGAGTACGGTCTGGCAGGTAACAAAATCAAAGCTATTGGCCGGAAATGGCAATTTTTGAGCATCTGCTTTCATTAGGTTAAAATTCTGTGCTTTGCCTGAAAAATAATGTTCTAATTCAGGGTTTTGGTAATGCCATTTCTGATCGTTATCCACGGCAGTAATCTCAGCATCTTCCCGAAGGTAAGGTGCCATGATCCTGGTCCAGTGTCCTTTTCCGCAGCCCACATCGAGCATAGAGCTTACGGTATGTAAATTAAGCCTTTCTGCAGTCAAATCGAGGAAAGGTTTGTTCCACCAGAAATCCCTGTAATCTCCAAAAAATTCTTCTGAATGGCCTTTATCTAAATTTTTTTTACCCAAAATCTCGCTGCAGTTTTAAGTAGCGAAGATAAATAATTTACTCAGGCAGGGGTAATAAAAACTTCTTGTTTAGAAACCAAGGATACTATCAAAATATTAACATTTGAGCCGCTTGCAGTGGTTTCCACGTTAATATAGTGGTAATTATAATTTCTTTGAGACTAAGTATTGCTTTATAAGTTTACTTTTAAAAAAATTGAAAACATGAAAAAGAAGATAATTATATTTTTAGCGTTTACATTGCTAACCGGTCTTATAGGATTTTCAGGAATGAATTTTGATGGAATAGCTGCAGTAAGAGTGATGTTCCTGATCTTTGCCGATTTACTTTTAGTAACAATTTTGGCAAGTTTCTTTTTTTCCTCAAATCAGCAACAGGTAAGGCTGGAGAGGGTTAAGAATAAATAGTATTAGGAAAATGTATGGCACTAATAAAGCTTTTACCTGAGGGTAGAGGCTTTTTTTTATATTTACTAACGAACAAATAGTTATGAAGAAGCAAAAAAACTGTTTATTTCTACTCCTAATCTGTATTTTCTTTTCTGCAGGAGCGCAGGAATTACGGCTGGTTAAAGGAAGGGTTACAGATTCTATTCCTGTTCAGGATAGCCTTGGTGGTTCCTATGCACTTTATATTCCTCAGTCTTTTGATGCTGAAAAAGCTAATCCTGTAATTTTTGTTTTCGATCCTGAGGGTAGAGGGAGACTTGCAGCTCAACTTTTTCGAGGAGTTTCGGAAGAACAGTCATACGTTATTGCAGCTTCCAATGTTAACTATAAACAGGATTCACTTCAGCAGAACGTTACCCAGGCTCTTAGAATGATTGGGAGCGTAGTTAGGGCTATTCCAATTGATACAGATCACATTTATACCGCCGGCCTTGATGAAGGTGCACAGGTGGCAGCTGCTCTTCCTATAATCTATAATGATGTGGATGGTGTACTTGCCATAGGAGATGTCGTTTTAAAACCGGAATTTGTAGTCGAAAAAAATAAATATTTCTTTAATGCAGTAGTGAGTGAGCAGGATTTTCAAAAGTTTCAGCTGGAAAGTTATGTTGATTTCTTTGAAAAGAGAGATTTTCCAGCAGAGCTCAGTTATTATTCCGGAAGTCCGGAAGAATGGCCAGATCCTCAGGTCATTGCAAATGCGGCGGCAGGTTTCACCTTAAATTCAATGGAAAGAGGAAGACGTTTTGGAGATGCCGAAGTTGTGGATAATATTTTTCAGAATGAATTGGAATACGCGGAAAGGTTGAGACGAAAAAGGGAATATTATCCTGCCTTTGTAAAACTGGAGCAAATGGAGGAGAAGTATGAGAATTACAATTTTGACGATATTCTTAAAGAAAAAAAGAGAGAATTACGTAGGACCAGAGCTTTCAGGAAGCAGAGAAGGGAGTACAGGAGAGTAGAGGAGCGGGAAGAGCTTAAGCAGCAGGATTATATTTACTTCATGGAGAATGATCTTGCTATCGCCAATTTTGAAAATATTGGATGGTGGGCGTATCAGTTAGATGAACTAAGAAAACTTCAGGAGGATGGAGGTCTAGCAGAGCAAAAGATGGCGCACAGGCTTGAAGGGTTTCTAAAAAACTATTCCAGCGTAAAATATGAAGGAATTCAGAAGAGTAGTACCAGCCTGGATATAAAGATTTTCGCGAGCCTTTTAAGGACTGTTCTGGATAAGCAACATCCTGAAGCTTATTTGAATATTGTAAAGCTCGCGGGTAATGATGGGGATTATGAAACTGCCTTACTTTATCTTGAAGATTTGCTGAAGTTAGGGTTTGATGACATGGAGCGGCTTTATGATATTCCCGGGATTCTTGATCTAAAATTAAGTCCTGAATATAATGAACTTATCCATAAATATTTGGGGAAATCGAAATACTATCAGGCAGAGATGGATTAAGCAGCAGCTTCGCTTTTTAGCTTAAATTTGAGCCAGACTAAGAACAAACAGGAAAAAAGGGCAAGACCTATCATGACATTCCAGGTGAAGCTATAACCGAGCTTTCCTATTAGCTGCATTCCGGAATTATGTCCAAAGATGTGACTTATGGAAAAGGCAATGCTGTAAAGTGCCATATAGGATCCCTGTTTCCCTTTATCTGCACGTTGCAGGGCAAAGCTGTTGGAAAAAGGAAAAGCAATCATTTCTCCAATCGTTAATAGAAACATTCCTATAACAAGCGTTCCCAGCCAATTGCTAAGATTCATTGCAAGGAAACTTAATCCTGCCAGGGCAATTCCCAGTATAACATAAGTTGTAGCAGATTTTCCTTTTACTTCAAGGTATTTTATAAGGGGCATTTCAAACAGAAAAATTATAAAACCGTTAAAACCCAGCAAGACTCCGATTTCAAATTCTGAAAGATGATGCACTTCAGCATAAAACAGAGGTACAGTAGAGAAGTACTGAAGGAAAATGAAGCCAAACAAAATCATTGCAGTAATAAAAAGAAGATAAGGCTTATCTTTTAATACCGATTGTGGCTTCAGGTTAATTTCTTTTGCGTTTTCTAATGCACGTTTGGGATGAAGTAGTTTAAGCAACAGAATTCCTGCAATTAGACAGGTAATTCCGTCAACCCAGAAGAGTCCGCTGTAGCCGATTCCTATAATAATTAAGCCGCCAATCGCAGGTCCGGCAGAAAATCCAAGATTGATCGCCAACCGAATTAAGGTGACAGAGCGCGTTCTGTTTTCGGGCTTGCTATAGGCACTTATAGCCACAAAAACAGCTGGACGAAACATATCTGCCATCGTCATTACCAGAAATATTCCAGTACATATTCCCCAAAAAGACTGCGGAAATTGAAGCAAGACAAAGAGAAAGGAAGAAAGAATCAAACTTGCGGCCATGGTCTTATAATGGCCAATTTTGTCAGTTAATTTTCCTCCCAGCCAGGATCCTGTTACAGAACCCAATCCGAAAAATGTAAGAATCCAGCCAACTTCCTCCAGTGAAAATCCGCGGCTCTTTGTAAGATATAGTGACAGGAACGGAATAACCATGGTTCCCGCCCGATTAATAAGCGTAATTAAAGCCAGAAGCCAGACTTCTTTACGCAGGCCACTAAAAGAATTTGTATAGGAACGATAAAGTTGATGAAGCATAGGATGAAAATAGAGGCCTAAATTATGGTAAATTCCCTTAGCTTATTGTTTAGGAATCTAAATTCGTCTTTATAGTTGATGGCATCCAAAAATTTCTTGTCTTGTTGCACGAATTGTGCAAATAGATATTAGAAATGTGAACTTTTAGATAACAGCTTTGTGCGAAATGAATGGAAGAGGAGGTGATTATAAAGAAGTCGTTATTTCATATTATCAAAATGAAACGGAGCAACTTCAGAATAAATCTGTTATAAAAGGTGATATGCTGAAAATGCCAATTATCGATCCTGAGTGTTACTATTTGCTTAGAAAACTGTTTTCTTGAAAATAAAGAGAGGAGTTATTTTCGAAGAAAATTCTATAAGAATGAATTGTAATATAAAAAATCACCTACTCCGGCGGACGGTTTTGGATATGAATGCCAGAGTGGTGATTTCCCAAAAAGATTTAATATTAAAACCGAAAATATTTCTGTTCCTAAGCTTAGGTACCAGAAATATTTCCGTGTATTTAAGAATTTAAGAAATTAGAACGCATAGATAGCAGCAATAAGGAATGAAGAAAGGTTATCATTCATATTTAAATCTGAATCCAAGAATGCATCTTCAGAAATACTATCCAGTCTTAACTCCGGCTTAATGATTAAATTACCAACTGTATAACTTCCTGTTAAAGTGAAATCCAGTGCTTCTACATCTGCTCCGTAAACCGGACCACCGTCTTCCAGTTCTTTAAAATATTCAGCTCTTAAACCTATTGCGAAACTATCGGAAGTTTGAATCTGCGGATAAATTGCCGCTCCGTAAAAACCGAAACCATCTGTGTCTTGATATGTGGTATTAAAGCCAAGGTAAAAAGCATCAGAAAGATCCCAACCTGTGGTTAAGTCTATCTGGAACGTGGCATCATCAGAAACCGGTGATTGTTCACCGTACAGTAAGTTCAAAAATGCACTACCGGATGCGTTTGAATATCCCAATTGTCCTCCAAAGGAGTATTTTCCATAAGGGTTAAACTCTGTAAAGTCTGTAGGGTTCATGATCGCTAACATCCCTGTCCAGTTATCGTCAAAACTAAAATCAGCTTTTAAACCGGTATGAGAAAATGGTCCGTATGAGAACATATAGGAGGTAGAATAGTTAAAGTTGGCAGCTGGAGAAATAACCTCATAGCCCAGATACGTATTCCAGTTACCCAGGGTAAGCGTTAACGCGTCGTTCACGTTATAGTATACATAAAGCTGGTTCACAATATTGCTTGAACCAATAGAATTAAAAACTGCTTCTTCACCACGAGGTCCAAAAACAAGATCGGCAACAAAACCTACTTTACTGCCTTCATAGCCCAAAATTACGTTTGCCATTCCTAAAGCGAAACCGGGAGCATTGGCAAAAGAAGAGGCAGGTGCCTGTGGTCCTGCTATAGGGTCACCATCTGCATCATACTCTATTTTGTTCAAGCCGTTGAAATTAGTTCTGAAGTATGCATCTACAGTACCACTAAGAGTCCAGTTGGAAACTTCTTCTTCTGCTTCCATTTCCATGTCTTCCTGAGCATAAGTATAGGAACTTGATAGAACTACTGCTGCTATAAGCAGGAATTTTGTTAATTTTGAATTTTTAATTACTTTCATAATAAGATTGTTTAAATTTTTTTTGATTTGATTTAGCTTCCAGGCTCGATTGATCATGTTTAGTCAATCGAAAAATATGTAGAGTGATCATTGACGGAGCGTTCGGCAAAACGCTCCGTTTTCATTTCTCTATTGTTTTCCTAATGTTGTCTTAATCCAAAGTCGGCATAAGCGTCCATGCCATGTTCATGTTGATCTAGACCTTCCGTTTCTTCAACTTTTGAGACTCTTATACCAATTGTAACTTTCATGATATAGAATATTAGAAAGGCGCCTACAATACAAATAGCTGCATAGCATCCCACACCAATAAGCTGTGTAATAAACTGGTCAAAGCTTGCCAGGTTTCCGAAGATTCCAACGGCCAATGTTCCCCAAATTCCGCAGATTAAGTGTACGGCTACTGCTCCTACAGGATCATCCAGTCTCATTTTGTCTATTAATGCTACTCCCAGAACAATGATAACCCCTGCGATGGCACCAATTAATACAGCATCTGTAGGAGACATTTGATCTGCTCCGGCAGTTATACCTACGAGTCCCCCCAATATTCCGTTTAAAAACATGGTGATGTCATAGTTTTTATACATCATTGTGGAGAAGATAAAAGAGGCAACTCCACCAGCTGCAGCTGCAAGACAGGTAGTAACAAGGGTTAAGGAAGTTAGCTCCGGGTCTGCAGACAGAACTGATCCCCCGTTAAATCCAAACCATCCTAACCATAGAATCAGAACTCCGGCTGTTGCAAAAGGCATACTGTGCCCGGGAAAAACTCCGATTTTACCATCTTTGAATTTTCCGATTCTCGCACCAAGCAACCAAATAGCCACTAAAGCTGCCCAGCCACCAACGGAATGTACTAATGTGGAACCTGCAAAATCATAAAAGCCCATTTCATCAAGGAATCCACCACCCCATTTCCATGATCCTGCAATAGGATAAACCAATCCTACGTATATAAGGACAAAGATCATAAAAGCACTCAGTTTCATTCTTTCAGCAACAGCACCAGAGACAATGGTTGCGGCAGTCGCGGCAAACATTCCCTGGAAGAGAAAGTCTGTCCAGTAAGTATATCCTTCACTGTAGGCAAGATCCAGAGAACCGTCTACCAGTGGGCTGCTAAGTCCAAAACCTGCAAAACCTATAAATCCATTAAATTCTCCCGGATACATAAGATTGAATCCTAAAAGGCAATATAGGAGCAAGCCCATTGTGATAATAAAAATATTTTTAAATAATATGTTGATGGTGTTTTTTTGTCTGGTAAGACCGATTTCGAGAAAAGCGAAACCAAGGTGCATAAAAAATACCAGCCCTGTACAGATCATCATCCATACGTTATTAACTGTTAATAATCCTTCCATAATTTCTTTGGCTTAAATAGAGTTAGTAATTTTATTTCAGAGAATCCTCTCCTTTTTCCTTAGTTCTTATTCGGTAAGCTTCATCTATTGGAGAAACGAAAATTTTACCGTCTCCTACGTTTCCAGTATGAGCAGTCTTACAAATTACGTCTACGGTTTTTTGAACAAAAGAGTCCTTTACTACTATAGAAAGATATCTTCTTTGGATATCTGCCGTGCTGTAGCTTACCCCACGGTAAACATGCCCCTCTTTTTCGTTACCGACACCGGTAACGTCCCAATAGCTAAAAAAGGTGACCCCCATATCGTGAAGAGCCACTTTTGTTTCATCGAACTTAGATTTTCGAATAATTGCTTCAATTTTTTTCATAATTTCTAATTAAAACTTTTGATAAAGTTATAAAAATATCACAAACCCCCGCTAAAAAATAGGGGTATAGTGTAACTTTTATGGCATTGAGAATTTATTACCCCCAAAATTTAGGGGTACATATTTTGAAACTATAAATATGCGGAATATTTACCTATAAAGTTGATAGTTGAGGTAAGACTGGACAGAAAACTTTTAAAATATGGGTTGATTTAGTATAAAAAAGAGGTATTATATATATAAAAAATGACTTTTAATCTCTTTTTTGAAGTAAGGGTATGGTTTTATGGGGGGTGATAAGGAGAATTATATGTTTAAGATTAGAGAATCTTAAAATATTATGGATATTGGTGAATGTGTAATTGCTACCGCTTTTCTTATCTCTTACAGATTTCTAAGAAAACCTGGACAGGAATACCCCTATGATAACGGCAGAAACACCCAAAAAGAGACTGCCCAAAGTGTAAAGCAGAAAATTGTAATAATCACCAGATTTTAAAAAAATCTGATTTTCATAAGCAAAAGTGGAAAATGTCGTAAATCCACCGCAGAAGCCCACAGCGAAAAAAAGGCTGAAGGCCGTAGGTAAATTATTGTACTTAAAGCTAATGCCCATAAGAAAACCCAACAGAAGGCTACCTAGGATATTTACGGTCAAGGTGCCGTAAGGGATAGAGGTTATGACTGTATTATTTAGGTGTTTGCTTAACTGATAACGCAAAACACTGCCCAGCCCACCGCCTAAAAAAACCAGGAAAGCACTTTTCATAAGAGATTATGGTTCTTGTATGGGAATATAAATGGTAGTAATCCAGTTCGCAGGATTTTTGGTGTCCTGAGGCCTGATGTTATATACTTCAAAAGAATCTGATTCTTCCAGCGGCACCAGGTTATTTTCCTGAATATAGGCATGAGCTCTGTCCCAGGCTTCGGGCAGGTTATCATAACTTCCTTTTAAAGTGGTTTTTACAACTTTTTGATTAGACATAAATCCGGTGAGAACCGGACTCTCTTCCGGAGTTATTATTTCGCTGGGAGTAAAATATCCTGCAGAGAAGATTGCGGTAGTATTCCCATTGTTCCATTCGTTATAGAGAACAAAAGGGTTTCCCAGCTTCTCGATATTGTTTTTCTCCATATATGAAGAAATATCCGTAATCATAGTAGACATCCGGTCATTTACCTGACTAAGTTTACTTGCAGTTGTACTATACATATAATATCCTCCACCATGCTGTGTCACACCATCAACATTAATGGAGTACTCTGCCATTTTTTCATTCGTAATTCTTTCAAGATCATCCAGGCTCTGTTGCATCCTGGTTCGCCATATATCGCTGAAATCATCAGTCTGAAGTAAAAAACCAAGTTTTTCCATAAAACTGTGTTTTCCCTGCACTCCCCAGGTGATCTGGGTTCCGTTCTCTGTTTGTTCAAAGTTCCAATATACTTCACTGCTGGATTCTCCAAAAGGTATGGTATATTCCATGTCCTGATTTATAGAAGAAAAAGGCCGTGCCGCGGTAGTCGTGATTTTTCCATTACCAACTTCATCACTTTTCCAGGAAAGAACAGCGCCTTCGCCACTGCTTTCTTCGGTGTAGGTAATAATAGGATTATTTTCACTCTGTAACCAGGCAAACCACTCTTCCCAGTTTCGGAATTCATTAACTTCATTAAAAATCATCTCCTGTGGAGCCGCAACTATCCTCGTTTCTTCCAGTTGGTAATCACCATCTTTTGTGGCAATGTAAATAGAGGAACCTATAATAAGGATAAGAATAAGAAACAGGAGGTATTTAATAATTTTCATTTTATTCCGTTTATTTAGTGCTAAGATAAATAAAATCCTTTGCTATGTAGAAATTCCCGTGTTTACTAGCGGTTCATAAATAATTTTATCAAAAAAAGTATACCAATAAAGGCGAGAAAGCCAATAAGCACATATATACTTCCTTTGTAATATTTTCTATGCAGTGCAATATCCTTGCGATAGCTAAAAATTATGGCTGCCACAAAGGCTACCACAAAAAAGCCTGCAAAAATTAGCTGTCCTGTACTAAACATTTTTGTTATTTTTAAGCAAAGTTAAGCTTTTCATGCAGATTCTGGCTGCAAAAGCAACAGGAGTAAATTTCAAATAAGAACACAATAGGTCAATTGGCCACAGCTCAATTTGAGCATCAAAGAACAAAAATAATATGAAGAAAAGAATTGCGGCGGTAAAACAATTTCATACTGCTTTTGGACTTGGTTTTAATGAAGAACCTATTGCAGATCTCGGGAAGCATAAAAATAAACTGCGTTTTGAGCTTATGAAGGAAGAGAATGAGGAATACCTGGAGGCTGCCAATAATAATAATCTGGCTGAAGTTGCAGATGCCCTGGGCGATATGCTCTATATCCTGTGTGGAACGATATTGGAGCACGGTATGCAGCATAAAATTGAAGAGGTTTTTGATGAAATTCAATTAAGCAACATGAGTAAGCTTGGCGCAGATGGGAAACCAATTTATCGGGAGGATGGTAAAGTGCTAAAGGGTCCAAATTATTTTAAACCAAATATTGATATGATTCTAAAAAAATAATAACACTGATAATGAACACCATAAAATACTTCTTTATCCTATTGATAGTGATCCCTCTTTGCACTTCCTGTGGTGAAAACCGGAAGGATGAAAATTCTTCTGAAACTTCAGAGGATAATGCCCTAATTGAAGACACAGTACAGGAAAGTAGTGATGCTGAAAATGGCAATTTTCGACATTCCATTAAAGAGGAGGATGAAAATTGGCAAATTTCGAACCTCATTGTTGTAGAGCAGCCTAAAAAAGAAGAGAAGGTATATTCTCCGTTACAAATAAAGGGAAAAGCAAGAGGAACCTGGTTCTTTGAAGGTACAGCACCGGTCACTTTAGTCGATAATGGCCAAAAAGAGCTTGCCACCGGTACTATTGAGGCGAAAGGAGAGTGGATGACAGAGGATTTTGTTCCGTTTCAGGGAAGTTTGGAGTTTGATGCTCAAAATTTTGAAAATGGATTCTTGATTCTTCATCGCGCAAACCCTTCAGGCAAGCCAGAGTATGATAAAAATCTTACAATTCCGATAGATTTCTCAACTAACGAGGGGATTTAGCTTTTTATTCTTCCGAAGTTGAAAAATAGTGAAATTTTAGAGATGCTTCAGATTTATTTATTCCGAAGAAAAAGAAAAAAGAGCAATTCCCTTACGAGAATTGCTCTATTTATATTGCTATTAGTTTCAAACTCCTATTTAACCTGATATCTCCAGTTGAATTTATCTGCGGCCTGGTTGTACTGGATTTTTGTAAGTTTATCCTTAAAGAAACCGGCATAAGAATCTTCCAGTTTTGGCAAATCATATTTTTTACCTGCGTGACCAAAACCAACTATTGGATTTATCACAGTAGCAGTACCCGAACCAAAAATTTCCTTCAAATCGCCACTTTTTGCAGCTTCCACAATTTCTTTAACAGATACTCTCCTTACCTCAAGGTCTATATTGAATTCTTTGGCAAGGGCGATGATACTTTTTCTTGTCACACCGTCAAGAATCCTGTCACTCGTTGGAGCCGTTATTAATTTATCTCCAACTCTAAAAAAGATGTTCATGGTACCTGCCTCTTCCAGGTATTCGTGAGTGTTGGCATCTGTCCAGATGATTTGCTGAAAGCCTTCGTCTTTTGCAAGGTTAGTAGGGTAAAACTGGGCAGCATAATTCCCTGCAGCTTTTGCAAAACCTACACCTCCATCTGCTGCACGGCTGTATTCTTCAGAGAATTTAACTCTTACTTCCCCGCTGTAGTAAGCTTGTGCGGGAGAGCAAATGATCATAAATTTATATTCCTTTGCGGGTGCGGCAGATACGCCAGCTTCAGTAGCAATAACAAACGGACGTATATAAAGAGAATTTCCAAAACCTTTTTTTATCCAGTCTTTGTCCAGTTTTAGCAACTCTTCTAATCCGGCAAAAAAGAATTCTTTCGGAAAAGCAGGAATAGCGAGGCGTTCACTGGATTTATTAATACGCTCAAAATTATCTTCTGGTCTAAAAAGCCATATTTGATCTTCTTCATCCTTAAAAGCTTTCATTCCTTCAAAAACGGCCTGTCCATAATGAAACACCCGGGCAGAAGGATCCATTTCTAAAGGTCCGTAAGGCTGGATTTTAGGAGTTTGCCATGCACCATCTTTATAATCACAAATCATCATATGATCTGTAAAGACCTGTCCAAAAGCGAGATTATTAAAATCTGTATTTTCAATCTTAGAAGTTGCGGCTTTTTGAATATCCACAGGGGTGGTGCTGGTTTTCATATCATGTTTATTTTGACCAGCAAATTTACCCAAATTAAAACAGAATCAAAATCTAAACTTTTGGTAATTTTGGTAGCTTTACTTAGAAATTTGAAATCGAAATTGAACAACTAACCAAGCAGGGCGAAAATTGACGTTTCTTGCAGATGGTGCTTTAATAGAAAAATAATAATTTGGAAAGGAAGATCATTAGAACCGGCGACGGTTCGGTTACTATTCATTTACCACAATGGGATGAACAATATCATTCTAAACATGGGGCTGTTCAGGAAGCGCAACATGTATTTATTGAAATGGGGCTGAATTATTTTGTGAAAAACAGCAATACAGAAGATGTGAAAATTCTGGAAATCGGGTTTGGTACCGGGTTAAATGCTTTTATCACCTTTCTTCAGTTAAACCGGATTCAGAAAAGAATAGCGTACACGGGGGTAGAAGCCTATCCCGTAGATCTTTTAGAGGTAGAAAAACTTAATTATCCTGAGGTGCTATCTGCAGAGGAAAGCGCAGCTGTTTTCCTGGATATGCACACTATTCCGTGGGAGGAAAAAACAGTAATTTCAGAAGATTTTGTTCTTATAAAGCAAAAGAAAAAATTTGAAGATATAGAGGAGAAAAAGGCGTTTCACATTATTTATTTTGATGCTTTTGGTGCTAGAGTACAACCGGAACTGTGGACAGAAGATGTATTTCAAAAAATGTTTGAAGCTTTAATTGAAGGAGGAGTCCTGGTGACTTATGCAGCCAAAGGTAGTGTAAGAAGAGCTATGCAGGCAGTTGGTTTTACTGTGGAAAGACTGCCCGGCCCACCTGGAAAACGTGAAATGTTAAGGGCAGTTAAAAAACATACATAGTCTTTGTTAAACCGCCATTAAATTTAGCTACAGTAGTTTACAGTATGTACCTTAAAAGAAAAAAATGCGAGTTTTAATTACAGGAGCAACGGGGCTAATTGGTTCGCATGTAACCAGCTTATGCCATGAGAAGGGGATTGACGTGCATTACCTTACCACGAGCAGGTCAAAAATAGAGAAAAAGGAGAACTATAAAGGTTTTTACTGGAATCCAAAGACACAGGAAGTCGATCTTGACAGCATCAAGGGCGTAGATGCGGTTATAAATCTTGTGGGTGCAAGTATTGCTGAACGGTGGACCAAAGATTATAAGCGGGAAATTATAGAAAGTAGAACAGAGACTGCTAAATTACTTTTTGATACTTTATCGCAAAACGACCATTCGGTAGAACAATTTATTTCAGCAAGTGCAATAGGGATTTACCCAAGTTCGCTTGAGAAACTTTATTTTGAAGAAGATGATGGAGTGGATGATTCTTTTGTAGGAAAGGTTGTGGTGAAATGGGAAAGTGCAGTTAATAATTTTCAGGATATAGGAATAGATGTCACAAAAATAAGAATAGGTCTTGTGCTTGCTCCCAACGGCGGACTTCTTAAAAAGTTAAAGGACCCTGTTGGTTTTAATGTTGGCGCTCCTTTAGGAAGCGGTCAACAATGGCAGTCATGGATACACATTGAGGATTTGGCTAATATCTTTGTCCACACCCTGGAGAAGGAACTTTCCGGTACTTATAATGCTGTCGCACCCAGTCCTGTTACTAACAAAGAGCTCGTAAAATGTGTAGCAAACCACATGGGGAAATCTGTTTGGTTGCCGAACGTGCCTGCTTTTGTTTTAAAGACGGTGTTAGGGGAAATGTCTACAATCGTTCTTTCGAGTCAGTTGGTTAGTAATAAAAAAATTGAAAGTACGGGTTATGTTTTTAAATACACCCACCTTTCTAAAGCCCTCGAAGATTTGTTATAGGAGATAATCAAGCTGAAATTCGTGCTCTCAAAAAAAGTAGATTTTCTTCCGGAGGCATGTAAGCTAGTATTTGACTTCCGTTTTGACGCTATTATAAAAAAAAGCTGCCATTGGCAGCTTTTCTTGTACTTCTTAAAAAGAATTGGTATTAATTAAGCTTTTGTAGCTTTAAGATCAATTTTAAGTTCGATGTCATCACTTACAAAGTTGTCACCCAAATTGTCAAATACAGATTTTGATCCATAGTTCACGTTCCAGTCAGTCCTGTCAATAGTGAAAGTTTCACTTGAAATTTCAATTTCATCTCCAGAACGGTTGATATTTACCGGGAAAGAAATATTTTTAGTTTCTTCCTTAATGGTAAGATTACCTTCCATCATTTTTTGACCGTCTTTGTCAGAAATACCTGTTACTTCAAATGTCGCTTCAGGATACTTAAGAATATTAAAGAAGTCTCCTTCTTTTCCTTCTACAGTACCTTTTAGGTGTGCTTCAAGATTTTCTTTATCTTCTCCTTCAAGATCTGTAACATCAATAGTTACCATATCGATGGTAAAACTTCCGCTTTCTACGATAGAGTCATTTGCAGAAAATGTTCCGTCAGAAACTTTAATCGTTCCCGTATGAGTTCCTGTTGGTTTCGATCCTGACCATTCAATAACTGTAGCGGAAGTATCTACTTTATATTCTACAACTTCACCTTGAGCAACAGCAGCATCTTTAGCTTCTGTAACTTCGACTTCGTTGTTTTTTTCATTTTTACATCCTACTATCGAAACTGCAAGGAATGCGAAAAGGAATGTGTTTAAAAAATTAGTTTTCATACTAATACCTATTTAATTTTTGTTAAGCCGCGAAAGTATAAATAAGATGAATACGTGCGTCATAATAAATTATTAAAATCTAACTGGTGACATTTTGACATTCAGGAAATATTGGCAATACTTTTGACCCCTTATGCTTAGTAAAAATGCGAAACAATGAGTAAGAAGAACGATAATAAAATAAAGGCAGAAGAAAGTTCTGTTAAAGATAAAATAGAGGATGCCATTGACGAGGCAATAGAAGAGGTGGAAGAGAGCGAGAAAAAGAATGAAGATGCAGAGGATGACTCAGATTTCGGACTTTCTGAGACGGAATTATTGAAGGAAGAAGTGCAGAAGGAAAAGGATAAATTTCTTCGTCTTTTCGCTGAATTTGAAAATTATAAAAGACGTACTTCCAAAGAACGGCTGGAATTATTTAAAACTGCCAACCAGGAAGTAATGACAGCTATGTTGCCTGTACTGGACGATTTTGACCGGGCTTTAAATGAAATCCGGAAAACAGAGGATAAGAACCTGCTTCAGGGAGTTGAACTTATTAATAATAAATTCAGGGAAACTCTTAAGAACAAAGGTCTTGAACCTATGAATGTTGAAGAAGGAGAGATCTTTGATGCAGATATTCATGAAGCTATTACACAAATTCCCGCGCCTTCTGAGGATTTAAAAGGGAAAATTGTTGACGTTGTAGAAAGGGGCTATAAACTTGGTGAGCGTATTATTCGTTACCCAAAAGTAGTAACCGGTAAATAGAGCAACTTTTTTTGAACCGCAAAAATAAACCATGAAAGAGGATTATTACGAGATATTAGGAATAAGCAAAGGAGCTTCATCTGCTGAAATAAAGAAAGCATATCGAAAGATGGCTATAAAGTACCACCCAGATAAAAATCCGGGGGATACAAAAGCTGAAGATATGTTTAAAAAAGCAGCTGAAGCATATGAAGTTTTAGGAAACGAAGAGAAAAAAGCGCGATATGACAGGTTTGGTCACCAGGCTTTCGAAGGCGGCGGCTTTGGCGGCGGTGGCGGAATGAACATGGATGACATTTTTAGCCAGTTTGGAGACATTTTCGGTGGTGGCGGCTTCGGGGGCGGAGGTTTCTCCGGCTTTGGAGGTGGCTTTGGCGGAGGCCAGCGACGTGCCAAAGGAAGTAATTTGAGAATTCGTGTAGCTCTTACTCTGGAAGAAATTGCCAATGGAGCAGAGAAAAAGATAAAAGTAAAAAGAAAATTACAGGCACCTGGAACTACATATAAAACCTGTAGCACTTGTAGCGGTACAGGACAGGTTACACGTGTAACCAACACGATTTTAGGGAGAATGCAAACCGCTTCCCCGTGTACCACGTGTGGCGGTAGTGGGCAGATTATTGATCAAAAGCCTGCAGATGCCGATGCACATGGACTTATTACAAAAGAAGAAACTGTTTCTATAAAAATACCGGCAGGTGTTGAGGATGGAATGCAGTTAAAAGTAGCTGGAAAAGGGAACGATGCACCAGGCAATGGTATACCGGGAGATCTTCTTGTTGCTATTGAAGAGAAGGAGCATCCCAGCTTACAAAGGGAAGGCGATAACCTGCATTACGATCTTTATATAAGTTATTCTGAAGCTGTACTTGGCAGTTCCAGAGAAATTGATACAGTTTCAGGCAAAGTCAGGATCAAAGTAGAAGAAGGAGTGCAATCGGGAAAGATTCTTCGTCTAAGGGGCAAAGGGATATCAAATCTAAACGGCTACGGCAAAGGAGATCTTTTAGTACATGTTAACGTATGGACTCCTAAAACTCTTAATAAAGAACAGAGAGAGTTTTTCGAAAGAATGGCTAATGATGAGAATTTCCAGCCAAATCCAGAGAAGAGCGATAAATCATTTTTTGAAAAAGTTAAAGATATGTTTTCATAATAAGTAATTTTTAAGAAAATTTTTATATATTTGAGTATCACTAAGTCTTTAGTGATAATTTTTCTTTTTCATAGCAATTTTTTTCCCATCCTTAATTTATTAGGGGTGGGTTTTGTTTTTATAGCCCTAGCGTGGTTATAAAAAGTTCTTGATGCAACGAACTCTCTGGCAATTTTATATATATTTACTTAATCTGGAATTTTTCTCTATGGATAATCTTTTAGTGGCCGAAAATATCTACAAGCGTTTCGGGAAATTCACTGCTCTTAATAATGTTTCAATAAGTATACCCAGGGGAAGTGTTTTTGGTCTTCTGGGGCCTAATGGAGCTGGGAAAACAACCCTTCTCAGAATCATTAACCAGATTACAATGCCAGATGAAGGAAAGGTTTTCCTGGATGGACAGCCCCTACATCCAGATGATATTGTTCATATTGGTTATCTTCCGGAAGAACGGGGACTTTATAAATCGATGAAGGTGGGGGAGCAGGCACTTTATTTGGCCAGGCTAAAAGGCTTATCCAAAGCTGAAGCAAAGAAAAGACTTGACTATTGGTTTGAAAAACTTGAGATAACCTCGTGGTGGGATAAGAAGATTCAGGAATTATCAAAAGGCATGGCACAAAAAGTACAGTTTGTAATTACTGTTTTGCACAACCCGAAATTGTTGATTTTTGATGAACCTTTTAGTGGATTTGATCCTGTAAATGCCGGCATAATAAAAAGGGAAATTCTTCAGTTAAAAGAAGAAGGAGCCACTATTCTTTTCTCAACACACAGGATGGAGAGTGTAGAGGAACTTTGTGATTATATGGCTTTAATTCATAAATCCAATAAACTGCTCGATGGTAAAGTTCGGGATATAAAGAAGAAATATAAGTCCAACACCTACGAAATTGGCGTAGAAACTTCTAATGAAGAGGCCTTACTGGCAGAGCTTCAGGACAAATTCACCCTTGGGAATGCACAGTTTAAAAGTATTAATAATGACCTTAAACTGAGTGTACAATTAAAAGAAGGGGAATCCTCTAATTATTTACTGGAATACCTGCTTACCAAAGGAAAGATTAACCATTTTGTAGAGGTAATTCCTTCAGTAAACGATATTTTTATAAAAACAGTTACTCAAAATGCGTAATCTGAAGCTAATCATTCAGCGTGAATATCTGGCACGGGTCAGGAACAGGACTTTTATAGTAATGACTTTTCTTAGTCCGCTTATCCTGGTGGGAATGATCCTGTTGATAGCTTATCTAAGTATGCTTAATAGCAGTGAACAGCGCATTATAGGGATTCATGATAAAAGCGGTGAATTTATTCAGGAATTTCAGGATGATGAGCAGGTTCAATATCTTGATTATTCTTCAAAAGACCTGGAGGTAGCCAAAAACATGATCCTGGATCAGGAATATTACGGTCTCATTTATATTCCGGACAATATTGATGATAATGATCTTGCGGGGGCAGTTCGCTTTTATGGGAAGGAATCCCCGGGAATGGGAATGCTGCAAAACATCGAAAAAATAATAGCAGATAAGCTTACAGATCAGGAGTTACTGAATCGTGGGATTGATACTTCCCAGATAGAAGCTGCCCGGGCACAGGTGAATGTTCAGATTCAGAATTTTTCTGGTGAAAGAAGTTCAAAAATGTCGAATTATATTAAGATGTTTTTTGGGGGAGCAGCGGGTTATTTGCTTATGATGTTTATTATTATCTACGGCAACATGGTAATGCGAAGTGTGATTGAGGAAAAAACAAATAGAATTATTGAAATTATAGTTTCTTCAGTAAAACCTATACACCTAATGCTAGGGAAGGTTATTGGGACTTCTCTGGCGGGTATTACTCAGTTTTCTATTTGGGTGGTTGTAGGTGGATTATTGCTGGCTGTTCTTTCCTTGTTTTTTGGAATCGACCCTTTCACAATAGAAACTCCTGCACAGGCTCAAATGGAGCAAATGGTTCAGCCTGAAATTCAGCAATTGCTGGTGGATATTATTAACCTTCCAATCCTGAGTCTTCTCATATTTTTCCTAATCTATTTTATTTCCGGCTATTTCTTATACAGTGCAATATATGCAGCTATAGGAGCAGCTGTAGATAGCGAAACCGATACACAGCAGTTTATGTTTCCTGTTATCCTGCCACTTATGTTGGGTATTTATGTGGGATTCTTTGCAGTTATTGAAAATCCTCACGGTACAGTTTCCACTATTTTTTCTATGATTCCGTTAACTTCACCTATTGTTATGCTTATGCGCATTCCTTTTGATGTGCCGTGGTGGGAATTGGTAATATCAATAGCAATTCTTCTTGCTACAAATTTTGCTGTGGTTTGGATTGCAGCTAAAATTTATAGAGTGGGAATTCTTATGTACGGTAAAAAAGCAAGTTACAAGGAGCTTTACAAATGGCTTAAATATTAAAAATGCAGGAAGGAACAAGGGAGCAAATATCAGAAATAATTGAGCAGGATATCTGGGGGGCTATAAAGGATATATGGAACTATGTAATTATTTCCTACGAGGTAAAAGACGGTTCTCTTATAGAAATTACTATAGGTCTCGTCCTTCTTGTAATCTTTGTTTTTATTGTCACCAGTATTGTACTACGGTTACTGCGATCTTTTATTAGCAGCAAGTTGATCGTTGAGGACCAAATGAAGTTTGTAAGCGTCTTCAAATTTATTAAGTACTTTGTTTACCTTACGGTAATCCTGATTACTTTAAGTACTGCGGGAATCGACATAACCCTCCTCCTTACTGCTTCTGCCGTATTGTTTGTTGGTCTTGGTCTTGCCCTTCAGGAATTATTCCAGGATATAATAGGAGGTATATTTATAATTATAGATAAATCCCTGTTGGTTGGAGATGTTATAGAGATGGACGGCAGAGTTGGCCGCGTCTTTCAAATAAAGCTCAGGACCACCCGTGCTTTAACAAGGGATGATAAAGTAATGATAATTCCTAACCATAAATTTATTAGTGATACCCTTTACAATTATACACAAAATCATAAAACTACCAGGGAAGCAGTAAAAGTAGGGGTGGCTTATGGGAGCGATACAGAAAAAGTAAGGCAGGTTCTCCTGGAATGTGCAAAGGAGCAAAAGGGCATTTTAAAAAAACCGGAGCCTTTCGTGCTTTTCGAGGACTTTGGTGATTCTGCTTTAATGTTCGGTCTGCATTTTTATATTACTGATAGTTTTGTAGATCCTAAAGTTAAAAGTGAGTTAAGGTTCAATATAGATAAGAAATTTAGGATAAATAATATTACTATTCCGTTTCCGCAGCGGGATGTACATATGTTTTATTCACAAAATAAACCTGCAGATAATGAAGAAAGCAGTTAAGTCACTTTTTTTAATATTTGGTTTCTTATTTTTCGAACAAACAAACGCACAGGTAACAGATCTGGCTAGAGTGGAATATACTTATTTCCCACAAAGACAATCTGATAACTCCTTTAGAAGGTTTAGAACCTTTTTTAATTATCCCATAGAACTAAAAAAAGAAGGTTCTTATCTGGTGCCGGGGATAGAGTACAGGAATGTGAATTTTAAGTATGAAGATCCTGAATTTTTTGAAACTTCAAATCTTGATAGATTTCAGTCCATTACGGCATCCCTGGCTTATACCTTTAAGATGAAAAATGACTGGAGGTTTGGAGCTCAAACAGGAATTAAAATAGCTTCAAATTTTTCGCGTAGTGACATCATTAATGATGATTTAATTTATGATGGCGCCATTTTTTTTATTAAAGTTAAGGACGAAGAAGAGGGCGATAAATCCTGGCGGTTAATTTTAGGTGTTAATTACTCTACTACAAGAGGTTTCCCTTTTCCGCTGCCGGTGATCAATTATTTCAGGGAATTTAGTCCCGACTGGTCATTTTCCGTAGGTGTTCCAAAAAGTAATTTGCGTTATGCCGTAAGTAAAAAAAGTACGCTGCAGGCATTTGTCACTTTGGACGGCTTCTTCGCAAATGTGCAGGATAATTTTGATGTAATTCCAACCAATAACGGGCAAAGCGCTATTGCAGAAAATATTTCCATGACGATTCTGCTTAGTGGTTTAGGTTACGAATACAATTTTACCGAGCATTTATCATTTTATGTTTATGCCGGATATACATTAATTAACGACATACGCTTTCGTGATAAAAATAAGGATGATGTCCTTACGATCAACGATACCAATACCTTTTATTCACGGGGTGGACTTAAATTCAGTATACTGTAATGGCAAAAATATTATTAATAGAAGACGAAGCAGCAATAAGAAGGGTTCTTGTAAAAATACTTTCTGAAGAAAATAAAACTTATTCCGTAGAAGAGGCTGTAGATGGATTAGAGGGAATGGAGAAAATTAAAGATGAAGATTACGACCTTGTTCTCTGTGATATTAAAATGCCGAAAATGGATGGTGTTGAAGTATTGGAAGCCACAAAAAAAATAAAACCTGAGGTCCCTTTTGTGATGATTTCCGGTCACGGAGACCTGGATACAGCAGTAAATACGATGAGAATGGGAGCTTTTGACTATATTTCGAAGCCACCAGATCTAAACCGGCTTCTTAATACGGTGCGAAATGCACTGGACAGAAAGGAACTGGTAGTCGAGAATTCCCGTCTAAAAAAGAAGGTCAGTAAAAATTACGAAATGATCGGGGAGTCAGAATCTATTGTTCGTATAAAAGAACTTATAGAAAAAGTGGCACATACAGATGCCCGTGTTTTAATTACCGGACCAAATGGTACAGGAAAGGAACTGGTTGCGCATTGGCTGCATCAAAAAAGTGATCGCTCAAAGAGCCCTATGGTAGAAGTGAACTGTGCTGCAATTCCTTCAGAATTAATAGAAAGTGAACTCTTTGGGCATGTAAAGGGAGCTTTTACTTCAGCAAATAAAGATCGCGCCGGTAAATTTGAAGCTGCCAATGGCGGTACTATTTTTCTGGATGAAATTGGAGATATGAGTCTATCTGCCCAGGCTAAGGTTTTGAGAGCGCTTCAGGAAAACAGAATTTCCCGGGTGGGTAGTGACAAAGACATAAAAGTAGATGTGCGTGTGGTAGCTGCTACTAATAAAGATCTTAAAGAAGAAATAGAGAAGAACAATTTTAGGGAAGATTTGTACCACCGGCTTGCTGTAATTTTAATTCAGGTGCCATCCCTTAATGAGCGTAAAGAAGATATTCCTTTACTGGTAGATCACTTTACCGCAAAAATTGCCAGTGATCACGGAAGTAATAAAAAAGAGTTTACAGACGAAGCATTGAAAATTCTTAAAGAATATGACTGGCGTGGAAATGTGCGGGAGCTTAGAAATGTTGTGGAACGACTAATTATCCTTGGTGGTGAAAAAGTAACCGCAGAAGATGTAAAGCTGTTTGCCAGTAAATTTTAAGAACCTGAGGTTGCAGGACTCTCTGCGTTATCAGGAACATATCTTAAGAAATACATTGTGTCGCCACTGGGATGATCCCAGGTGTGAAAAAGTTCAAAGCCGAATCTCTGGTAGACCAAAGAATTCTTTCTGTGTCGCGTTTCTGCGTATAACGGAATTTTATATTCCCGTGCACGCCGGTAAAATTCATCTTTCATAGATTTTCCTACCTGCGTATCTGCGCCTCGTGAATCAGAAAGAATTCCCCAAAACCAGCAATACAAATATTCGCCCTCCTGTGGCCGTTGCTTCTTAATGTAACTTTGGTTTTTTACAATTTGAAAAGCATTTGTAATTCCTGTAACATGCCATACAAGCTTTATTTCTGAAAGGAGATCTTTCCAGAAGGAATCTTCTTTCTTACTTGTTTTAAAGAGAATAGCAATGCCCTTGCGGTTTTCAGAAATTACCAGGGCATCTTTTTCTATTGCTTTTTCCACCATGTGAGTGGCAAGATACCGGAATCGTTTATCTCTGCCAGGACCTTTTTTTACAATGTCCATAGAAGATGGAATCTCTTTTAAAAGAGTACTAACCTTCTCAATGATCTCTTCTTTTTCTTCCTTGTTCAAGCTGCTATAGTTTAGCAGCGAAGATAAAAAAAATTAGTCTTTCAAAGATTGTATATTTAGGTAATCCAAAATTTGAATTATGAAAGAAGTAGACCCGCAAGACTTAAAGATATCAGAACCAATTAAGCTGGAATCAATTCCAACATCATTAGATATGGGGGCCAGTGAGAAGGAGGTTGAAAAAGAGCTTAAGCAAACAAGGAAAGAACTGGCAGACTGGCAGGATAAACTTTATGCCCACAATAAATATTCAGTGCTGGTATGCCTTCAGGGAATGGATACTTCAGGAAAGGATAGTCTAATTCGGGAGGTTTTTAAAGGCTTTAACAGTAGGGGAGTGGTGGTGCATAGTTTTAAAACTCCAACTTCCAAAGAGTTAAAACATGATTTTTTATGGCGGCATTATTGCGCACTACCCGAAAGAGGGAAATTTGGTGTTTTTAACCGTACACATTACGAAAATGTATTGGTAACAAAAGTACACCCCGAATATATTTTAAAAGAGCGGCTGCCGGGAGTAAATTCTGTTTATGATATCAACCGGGATTTTTGGGAAGAACGTTATGAAGCAATTCGTAATTTTGAAAAACATATATCCCAAAACGGAACAATTATCTTTAAGTTTTTTCTGAATATTTCAAAAGAGGAACAACGGCAAAGACTTTTAAGAAGACTGCGTAAACCAGATAAAAACTGGAAGTTTTCTCCTGGCGACCTTGAAGAGAGAAAATTGTGGAATAATTACCGTAATTGTTATGAAGAGGCCATAAATAAAACTTCAAAAGAAAAGGCACCCTGGTTTGTGATTCCTGCAGATAATAAACCAACGGCACGTTATTTGGTTGCAAAGATTATGCTGGACGAACTTCAGAAGTACAAAGATGTACAGGAGCCCAGTCTTGCACCAGAAATCCTGAAAAATTTGGAAGATTACAGGAAGCAGCTGGAAAAGGAATAATTCGCTATTTTCGTCACGCAACCAAATCAGAAATTGAAATGAAGAAAATATTTTTTACTGTCTTAGGTTTACTTATCATAAATACGGTTACCGCTCAAAATTCTCAGGAGCAGTCAGATTCCCTTATGCTCCGGAAGATTTATGACATGTCTTTAATGCAGGGCAAAAGCTACGACTGGCTGGATCATCTTTCCAATAAAATTGGAGGAAGATTATCCGGTTCGTATCAGGCGCAGCAGGCAGTAGAATATACTAAGGAAGAACTGGAAAGCCTTGGCCTGGACAAGGTCTGGCTCCAACCGGTGATGGTTCCAAAATGGACCCGTGGTTCTAAAGAATTTGCTTATGTAGAAACTTCTCCCGGTACTACCAGGACTGTTAACATCACAGCTCTTGGAGGTTCGGTGGCAACTCCTGCCGGTGGGACAAAAGCGCAGGTGATAGAAGTACAGGGAATAGAAGATCTTGAACATTACGGAAGGGAGCAAATTGAAGGCAAAATTGTTTTTTTTAATCGTCCTATGCGTCCGGATTTGATTAGCACTTTTGAAGCCTATGGCGGTTGTGTGGATCAGCGGTATTCCGGAGCAGCAGAAGCTGGGAAGTATGGAGCCGCAGGAGTAATTGTCCGTTCGATGAATTTGAGAATGGACGATTATCCGCATACAGGATCAATGAGTTATGGCAGTACCCCGGTTTCAGAAAGGATCCCTGCCGCGGCAATCAGTACAAATGATGCGGCTTATTTAAGCGGAATCCTTAAAATGAATAAGGATCTGCAATTGTATTTCAAACAGAATTCTGAGCAGCATGAAGATGTGCAGTCTTACAATGTGATTGGCGAAATTACAGGAAGTGAGTATCCTGAAGAAATTTTGGTTGTGGGAGGCCACCTGGATTCCTGGGACATTGGAGATGGCGCTCATGATGATGGCGCCGGTGTGGTGCAATCTATGGAAGTGCTTAGGCTTTTCAAGGAAATTGGGTATAAGCCGAAAAGAACCATTAGAGTGGTGCTCTTTATGAATGAAGAAAACGGGCTTCGTGGAGGTAATAAATATGCTGAAGTAGCTAAATCCAAAAATGAAAAGCACATTTTTGCATTAGAAAGTGACGCCGGCGGATTTACACCCAGAGGTTTCTCTTTTGATGCAGATAAAGCACAATTCGCACAAATTCAGAGCTGGAAAGAGCTTTTTAAGCCATATCTTATTCATTATTTCGAATTAGGCGGAAGTGGAGCAGATGTTGGGCCATTAAAGCAGGGTGATGTTGTTCTGGCCGGTCTGCGTCCCGATTCTCAACGCTATTTTGATCATCATCATGCTGCCAACGATACCTTTGAGCACGTTAATAAGAGGGAACTTGAACTTGGAGCGGCAACAATGGCTTCGCTGGTTTATCTTGTCGATAACTACGGAATAAAAAGAATTAATACAGACGTAGAAGAAAAATTGTAAATCGCAGAAATACACTTGTTTAGGACTAGGGGTTGATAATTGCCATTTTTGAAGCATAACTTTTAAGAAGAGAGAGAAGAGAGAAGAGAGGAGAGAGCAAAGAGAAAAGAAAATTAAACTTTCCACTCTCCACTTTTTCTGCTGGGAAATTTTTTCGTGTATTCGTGACACATACTAGAGGTCGATAATTGCCATTTTTGAAGCATAATTTTTTAGAAGAGAGAGAAGAGAGGAGAGAGCAAAGAGAAAAGAAAAATGAACTTTCCACTCTCCACTTTTTCTGCTGAAAAACTTTTTCGTGTATCCTTGACACATACTACAGGTCGATAATTGCCATTTTGAAGCCTTAACTTTTTAGAGATAGGGAAACGAATCACTAATCACCAATCACCATTCACTGAACTTTCCACTCTCCACTTTTTCTGCTCCTTCAGGATTTAAGGTAACCAAAATATAAACGGCTTCTAAATTTTTCAGCTTGAAAAAGCTGCTATCTTTGCACACAAATTTTTCGATTTGAACCTTTCAGATTACACCAAAGAATTCAGTAAAAACCTGCAGATTGCCTTTCCGGTAATGTTGGGGCAATTGGGGCATGTGATGGTAGGCCTGGTGGATAATTTAATGATCGGGCAACTGGGCCCCGCGCCGTTGGCAGCAGTTTCTTTGGGTAATAGCCTCGTATTTATTGCACTTTCGCTGGGTATTGGCTTTTCCTTTGCCATTACTCCGTTAATTGCAGAGGCAGATGGTGCCGGAGATATTGAAAAAGGCCGAAATTATTTCCATCACGGAATCATTTTATGCGGCATTAACGGAATTCTGCTCTTTTTGTTACTGCTCCTGTCGAAACCCATTCTATACTACCTGGATCAGCCGCCGGAAGTAGTGGATTTGGCAATTCCTTACCTCGAAATTGTGGCTTTTTCGATGCTGCCTTTAATGATTTTTCAGGCTTTTAAACAGTTTGCCGATGGGCTTTCGCAAACAAAATATGCCATGTATGCCACTTTATTGGCCAACGTCGTAAATATTATTTTCAACTATTTTCTTATCTACGGAATCTGGATTTTTCCAAGGCTGGAGCTGGAAGGCGCCGCAATAGGAACGCTCATTTCACGCTTCTTTATGCTGTGGTTTATCTGGGTAATTCTTCGGAAAAAGAAGAAGTTCGCTGAATATTTTAAATGGACAAAAAAAGAGTTCCTGAAAACTGCCATTTTCAAACGTCTGCTTGGACTGGGATTTCCCACAGCTTTGCAGATGTTGTTTGAAGTTGCCATTTTTACAGCAACGGTTTTTCTTGCCGGGACTTTAGGTACAAATCCTCAGGCAGCCAATCAAATTGCTTTAAACCTCGCTTCTATGACGTTTATGGTGGCGGTAGGTCTTGGAGTGACGGCAACAATTAGAGTCGGTAATCAGAAGGGATTGAGTCAGTTTAAGGAATTGCGGAGAATAGCACTTTCTACTTTCCTGCTCGTATTTTTAATTGAAGCAGTTTTTGCCATTGGCTTTATTGCACTTAAAGATATCCTGCCGGAATTTTATATTGAAAATACTGAAGTTGTTTTACTCGCCGCACAATTACTCATTGTCGCTGCTTTGTTTCAGCTAAGCGACGGGCTGCAGGTGGTGATTTTAGGAGCTTTGCGGGGACTTCAGGATGTGCGCATTCCTACAATTATCTGCTTTATAGCCTATTGGATTATCGGCTTTCCGGTTTCCTGGTACTTCGGAAAAGAGGATCAGCTGGGAAGCATGGGAATCTGGCTGGGATTGCTCGCCGGCTTAACGGCTTCGGCCTTAATGTTGTATATTCGCTTTGATTTTCTAAGTAAAAAACTAATTCTGAATAAGAAATTAAAACATCAGTAAAAAAGTTGGAGCTGAGTTTTTTTAAATGAAATAATTAATCGTCGGCGTTGTACCTCCTGCAAGGTTTTAAAAACCTTGTAGGTGTGAGATTGATGACCCAAAAAAGTGTGAAACCTTTCAGGAGCTACAAACTGTTAATTTAAAGCACTTGTGAAGTAATATAAAATCATAAACTGAAAAAAATAAAAAGAACATGGACTTTCCTAAATTCCTTTTAGGTGATAATACAGATTATCCCGACGCAATTTTTGTAATTCATACTGAATTTCCGCGTTTCATTATAAATCTTGAAGATGATGAGGTAGAGTGGCTGGAAGATTTTGATGCCAGTGATGAAGAAGAGCTCACTACTGAAGCTGAAGGTTTAATTGACCAGGCAAATAAATTCTATGACCGCGAAGTAAGCCGATACGAAGACTAATATGCAGGAACTAATCGAACTGGATCACGAGCTGTTTTTGTTTCTTAACAATCTGGGAGACCCGGCATGGGATTGTTTTTGGCTTGCCATTACCGATAAGTTTACAGGAATTCCGCTTTACATATTATTTCTGTATTTAATTTTCAGAAATTTTGGATGGAAGGGGACTCTTGCCAGTATGGTTATAATTACACTGCTAATCACTGCTACAGATCAATTGGCTAATGTCTTTAAAGATGGATTTGAAAGGTTAAGGCCCTGCAGGCAGGAAGGAGTAATGGAACAGGCACGTTTTGTGGCGGTAAGATGTGGCCGGTTTGGATATTTTTCTGCTCATGCTTCCAATTCTATGGGAGTAGCCGTTTTTTTAGTCCTTCTTTTCCGGAAAATTTATCCTAAATGGATTTATTTGGTTCTTATATGGCCGCTTTTATCTTCGTATAGCCGAATTTATCTTGGAGTTCATTATCCGGCAGATGTGATTACAGGTTTACTAATTGGTGCTATTTTGGGGTATTTATTTTATAAATTACTTCAGTATATTTTTCTGAAGCTTAATCTATCCCAGGCTTAAGAGATACTTTGCAGCGGCAAAAGGGGTAGTTTTATTTTCTTCAATGGCTTTAAGTTGCTCTTTAAGTGCAGTTTTTATTTCAGAATGGTTGTAAAAGCGGCTCTTTAAATGTTCATTGATTGTTTGCAGCAGCCAAAATTTATTTTGTTCCTGTCGGTTATGGTTAAAGTATCCGGTCTCTCTGGCTAAACTCTCATATTCACTTATCATTTCCCAAACTTCGCTAACTCCGGTGTTATACAGAGCGCTGCTTAAAAGAACTTTTGGGGTCCAGGTGCTTTCTTTTGGCGGATAAAGGTGCAGAGCTCTCTTAAATTCCAGCCGCGCTTCCCGTGCGGCCTTTTCATTTTCACCGTCAGCTTTGTTGATCACGATAGCATCTGCCATTTCTATGATTCCGCGTTTTATGCCCTGCAGTTCATCCCCGGCTCCGGCAAGTTTCAGTAGTAAAAAAAAGTCTGTCATACTATGGACGGTCGTTTCGCTCTGGCCCACGCCCACGGTTTCTATAAGAAGCACATCAAACCCTGCGGCTTCGCATAAAACAATACTTTCCCGGGTTTTTCTGGCCACGCCACCAAGAGAATCTCCGCTGGGAGAAGGTCTTATAAAAGCATTTTCCTCTTTCACCAGTTCTTCCATCCGGGTTTTATCGCCAAGAATACTGCCTCCGGAAACACTGCTGGTAGGATCTACGGCAAGTACGGCTATTTTTTTTCCTTTTTTTATAAGAAAGCTTCCAAGACTCTCAATAAAAGTACTTTTTCCCACGCCCGGAACTCCGGTAATTCCAATGCGAATAGATTTATGAGCATAAGGGAGTGCTCCTTCCACGAGAAATTCCGCTTGTTTCTGATGTGTTTGCTGGTTACTTTCTACAAGTGTAATGCTTCTTCCGAGGGCAGTTTTATTTCCCCCGAGCAATTGCTTCAGCAGCTCTTTTTCCGAAGATTTATTTTTTCTGAAAGCCTTTATCCGTTCAGCCGAATTTGGATTGATATTACGAGAGCCCGGAGTGCTTCCGGATTCACTTAAAGCTGATTTTTCTGGATTATTGCTCACGGAAGTTGGTTTGTTACAAAGTTAGGAATTCATTCTGAGTGGCAATATTATTTGTATATTGAAGCTGAGAAATAAATATAAAAACTGAATCAAAATGAAAACATTATATACGACCAATGTGACTACAACAGGAGGTAGGAATGGCCGAACGACTAGTGAAGATGGAGTTTTGGATATGGAATTAGCCATGCCGAAAGAACTTGGGGGAGAAGGTGGTGAATATTCTAATCCTGAACAACTATTTGCAGCGGGTTATTCAGCTTGTTTTGGAAGCACTTTGGAAGTGGTAGCAAAAAAGCACAAAGTAGAACTCGGAGATTACAGCGTTAACGCCACGGTGGAATTAGGGAAAACTGAAGAAGAAGATTTGGAGCTTTCGGTTATTCTTGATTGTTATATTCCGGGGGTGGATGTTGAAAAAGGTGAGGAGCTCGTGAATGAGGCTCATGAAATTTGCCCTTATTCGAGAGCAACTATGGATAATATTGATGTTACTTTAAATCTTTTACTCGACGAGTAGCTTTTAGAAGTAGATGTCAGCAAAAGGAGCGTCAAATAGCGCTCCTTTCTGTTTTTACAGGTTTTTGTATTTCAGAGATCCGGTTTAGCGGAGTTCAAACCTTTTCTTTCTAAAGGCAAGCCTCAAAAATGCCAGTTTTCGACTTACAGATTTTCTTGCCACGAATACACCAATAAATTCCAGCAGAAAAAGTGGAAAGTGGAGAGTTCATATTTGTTCTCCTCTCTTCTCATTAAAAGTTAATGTTCCAAAATGTCAATTATCGGCCTGTATTTCTTTTTACCACGAATACACAATGCTTTCGCAGAAGTCCTTTTAGCAATCTTTCTATTCTTGTCTACTGTTTCCTGATTCAGTATATGATGGACGCTCCAAGATGCCAATTATCGGCCTGTATTCCTTTTTACGACGAATTCCCGAATAATTTTCAGCAGAGAAAGTGGAGAGTTCAATTTTTGCTTTTCTCTTTCCTCTCTCCTCTATAAAAGTTAATGCTTCAAAACGGCAATTTTCGACCTGCAGTTCTCTTTTTAAAAAGGAACATCAAATAGAGGATTCAGCGACCTCTACACCTTCAGCTTCTTTAATTGGCAGTGAAATTCTGGTATCATCCCAGCTTAGAAAAAGAAAAATGAGATCATTTCTTTCTTCAAAGGATATAGTAAATTGTTCTACGTTATTATCAATTTTATTTACTGCTGTTTCTATAACCAGTACATCATATTGAGGGTCGCGATAGGCTTTTTTTTCTAGGTCAATTCCCCAGGGATACATCTGAGAATTGAAAATCACCTTCCAGGTTTCTTTACCCGGAATAGTCCATAACGTGTATTTTCCTGCTTTTAAGAGGGAGCCATCTACCAGAATATCTTTGTCGGTTTGAAAAGTGGTAGCTTCGTTAGCTCCGGTCCGCCACACTTCATCATAGGGAACGAGTCCCCCAAAAATCTCCCGGTCTTTTTTATACGGCCGGTTGTAGAAAACTTCGAGTGTTATTCCGTTACTTTTAAAATGAACCGTGTCCTGAGGGCTATGCGCCTTTGTGTCGTAACGCAGGACGAATGCAATAGCCAGAATTACGGCAGTAATGGCGCCAATTATTTTTAAAGATTTCTTTAGAGTAGGATTCATATATACCTTTGGTACTAGAGGTTCAAAAAATGTGCAAATATGTGATTCAGAAGAAAAACTTCTTCCGGAAGCAGGTGAAAGTAATGATATTTGCTGCGCTTAAGTTCGTTTTTGAAAAAATTATATGATTTTGCAACATGTGAAAAATAAAATCGTCTTTAAAGTGAACACCAACCAAAACCAATAAGAGTTTGTTACAAAATGAATTAATAGAAGCTTGCAGGCAAAATGATCGCCGTGCGCAACTGAAGCTATACAATAAGTATAGCCAGGGGATGTACTTCGTAGCCTTAAGGTTTATTCAGGATTCTTTTGAAGCTGAAGATGCGATGCAGGAAGCTTTTATAAAGGCTTTTTCAAAACTTCATCAATTTAATGGTGAAGTTACGTTCGGGGCCTGGTTAAAGCGGATTGTGATCAATAAATGCCTGGATAAGCTTAAAGCGAAAAAAATGGAAATGGTCGCCATAAATGAACGAACAATGACCACAGTAGAAGAGGACGACAACTGGCAGGTACAGGACGGGATAGGAGTTGAAGAGGTAAAAGCCGAAATTGAGCGATTGCCGGAAAAATACAAATATCCCCTTATGTTGTTCCTTATAGAAGGTTACGATCATGAGGAAATCGCAGAAATTTTGGAAATCAGTCAGGTTTCATCACGGACGCTGGTTCACAGGGGAAAGAAAAAATTACAGGAAGAATTAAAATTAAAGAAAAATGGCACAGGATATTAGAGATATGTTCCGGAATGAAGAGGATGAAAGCCGCAAATCACAAAAACTGAAAACCGGCCATCAAAAACGATTCGAGGCGAAGCTGGATGCGACATTGCCAGAGCAAAAGAAGAGAAATAGCTTTCCGTATCTAAAAATAGCTGCTGTACTGGTGGTAGCTTTTGGAGTGGCAATGTTCTTTTTTAAACCGGGTATAAACATGGAAGAGAACCGTGTAGTGGAGATTCCGGTAGAAGAGAACCTGCAGGAAGATGCTCAGGAACGGGCGAAACAATTTCAGCTAAGCGATGTTTCTCCACAATACCGGGAAATCGAGAATTATTATATGGCCAGCCTTAACCTGGAATTGGCAAATCTTAATATTACAGAAGATAATAGGGCACTTATAAATGCCTTTATGGCCAAACTTGCAGAGCTGGATAAGGAGTATAAGCGCCTGAATGCCGATCTTAAGGAAAGTGGACCAAATGAGCAGACCGTAGAGGCAATGGTGGCAAACCTTCAGCTAAGACTGGAATTGCTGTTTAAATTAAAGAATAAGATCAAAGAAATTAAAGAATCAAAAAACGACAATTATGAGGACCTACAAGCTTAATTATATTGTACTGCTGCTGTTGTTTATAAGCGCGGGAGTTTCAGCACAAACTAAGAAACACGTGCAAAGTTTTAAGACAAATGCTAACGTGAATGTGAATGTAGATGCTAAACACACAAACATTCTTGTGGAGAAATGGGACAAAAATGAAGTTCTCGTGGAGGCTTACCTGGATGCTGAAACTTCAGATAAAAAAGAAATAGACCAATTGATGAAAAGCTGGAAGCTGGATGTTTCAGGATCTTCTAATGATGTGAGAATAATATCAGGTGGAGGTGTTTCATGGGACGTGATGCCAGATGTTAGTATGAATATGTCAGATTTAAATGAATCTATGGGTGGTTTGCAGGAAATGCTGGGTCCGCTTATGGAAAACCTGATGCCGATGATTCAGAACATTGCAGCAAATCCCCTTCCGGAGAATTTTACCTCGAAAATGGGCAATATGAATTTCGATTTTGAAGCTTACGAGAAAAATCCAGATGAATATATGAAGAAATGGGAAGCGCAGGTAGAAGAGAATTTTGGTGAAGATTTCGAAAAAGATATGGAAGCCTGGGCTGCTAAAATCGAAAAAAATTCTGAGAAGTGGGAGAAGGATTTTGAAGCAAAAATGGAAGATTGGGAAGAGAAGTTTGGAAAAAACATGGAAGTCTGGGGAGAACAATTCGGGAAGGATATGGAGAAATGGGGTGAGCAGTTTGGTAAAGAAATGGAAGCTCGTTTTGAAGGTGAAGACAGTAAAACAATGGTTTTGTCCGGTGATGGAGCTAAAGCAAAGAAAAGGATTAGAATAACTATTCCCAGGAATGCTAAACTAAACCTTGATGTGCGCCACGGAGAATTAAAACTGCCGGGGACAACTTCAAACCTTAAAGCCAGTGTATCTCATGGATCATTATCGGCAAATACGCTTAGCGGGAAGCAGACCGATGTGAAAATTTCTTATTCCCCGATAAAAGTCAGGCAGTGGGATTATGGCGTATTAAATACAGATTATGTGCAGGATTGTGTGATAGACCGCGCTACCAGTATAAAATTAAGCTCCAATTCCAGCGATGTGCTTATCAGGGAGATTACGGAAACCGGTATTCTTTCCGGCTCTTTCGGAGATTTGAACATCCTTAACCTGGCTCCCGGATTTCAAAACCTGAGGATCACCCTGGAAAACAGTGACCTGAAACTTTCTTTGCCCGATACCGCTTTTAGTTTTAATTACGACGGGACGCAGAGTGATCTTGATTACCCAAAGTCAATGCAACTAAAGTCTACAGAAACTTATGATAATGTAATTTTAAACGGATTTAATAAAAGTAGAAATGGTTCAGGAACTGTAAGTATTAAAGCAAGTTTTAGCGATGTTTTGGTAAAGTGAAAATCTAAACTTATTTTTAGCCGATAGAAAAAGGTCGTCTAAAAGTGCAAAATTTCAGGAGGACGAAATTGGGCATTTTTGACGATCTTTTTTGCTGAAAAAATGCTGAATGAAGACTGAAACTTTTGCTGAATTTATTGCCGGACTTACCACAGGATTTACTCCGGTAGTTGCTAATCTAAAACTGGAAGATTACGTGCCGATAGATCTTTCTGAAACCAATCCTGAAATATTGAAACTGGAAATGCTCTCTTCTGAAGCTTTTTCAGTTTTTCTGAACAATTCCCTGCGAAGAGCAGATAAAAAAGCAGCTTTTGGAGGTTATAATGAAATCCGGAACCTTTACAAAAGGAGTAATCTTTTCAATAAAAATACTGAAGAATTCCTGAACAGGAACATACATATTGGATTGGACATCTGGACTGAAGAAGGTACGGCTGTGCTTGCACCGCTGGAAGGGAAAATCCACAGTTTTCGGGATAATGATAATTTTGGTGATTACGGCCCTACTATTATCCTGGAGCACGAAGTGAATAGCAGGAAATTTTATACTTTATATGGGCACCTTAGTCGGGAATCGCTTTCAGAATTAAAGACAGGGCAGCAAATAGACCAATTTCAGGAAATAGCAGAACTGGGCGATCCTCTAGAAAACGGGGATTATGCGCCGCACCTTCACTTTCAGGTTATGGAGGATCTAATGGGGTTTGTCGGAGATTTTCCCGGAGTTGCGTCCAAAAAGGAAATTGATCTTTACCTCAGGAATTGTCCCGATCCTAATTTACTGTTGAAGATCTGATCTAGCTGATGTTTGAAATTTTTTATAGTCGCTAAAAACTACTTCTTCCGAAGAAAAAGTGCTACAATGGCACTGGTCACAATTCCCATACCCAGTGCGCTAAAGGTATTTAGAAGGATATAAGAACTAAGGTTAAAGTAAGCTTCAGCATCCTCTCTTGCCATTCGTCCAGAAGCTACAGTGTATTCTATAATATTTTCAAAGTATTCCGGACTAATAAATACGCTGGTAATATACTGCGACAGCGGACTAAGAATTGTTATTACCACAGTAAGAATAATTCCCGAAACAAACCCCTGGCTCCAGGACATTCCTTCAGCGTAAAAATTTTTCCTTTTATCAAGAAGCGCCAGAAAGTAAATTAAAACGGCAACAATTCCGAAGAAATTGGTGTAGAGGTAGTGTTTGCCAATAAGTTCGCTGTGCCAGCCCATGCTCTTTTCAAAAACGATCCAGAGAATAGCAGCAGCAGTAAAAATAAATCCCCATTTAATTTCTATAGCGAATTTCTTCATTTCAATTTTGTGGTTTTGAGCAAAAGTAACTAAAAAAGGAATTTTTTGACCAGTGAAGGTCTATATCATCCCGATTTTCCTTCGTGGATTCAACATCTATAGAAGAAAACTTTCAAGAATGTCTCCTACGAAATACGCCAGGATAGCTGCCAGGCCTCCCAGAAGCACAGTTTCCACTATGCCTAAAAGCATGTTTTTCTCAGTCACTTTACTTTTGAGGCTGCCAACCAATCCAAGTGCAATGGCGGTAAGTACGCAGGAATAAATAAAAAGTTGTTGATCATTGCCTTGTGTGGTGCCGGCGAAAAAATAAGATAGGAGTGGCACAGAACCAACAAGCAGGAAACTGAAAAAAGTAACCCCGGCAGTTTTATAAGGGGTTTTCTCACCTTTCACCATTTCCAGTTCCTCCTTCATCATCGTGTCTACCCAAACATCTTTATCTGCAATTATAACTGCAACAACCTTTTCCAGCAGTTCACCCTTAAAGCCTTTAGCTGAATAAATTTCTCTTATTTCAGCTACTTCTTTTTCACGAAGATTCTCAATTTCCCAATATTCAACCTCCTTATGTTTTTCGTACAGATCTCTTTCGGCTTTAGTAGAAAAAAAATTGCCGACAGACATCGAAAATCCGTCGGCAATAAGGTTTGCAATTCCTAATATTATTACTACCGTAATTCCCAAATTGGCACCTTCAGCTCCTGCAACTACAGCAAATGTGGTAATGGCACCATCGACCCCGCCATAAACGAATTCTGCTATATAATCTTTATTAAGAAATAAGACTTTGCCCTGGGAGTGGAGTTTGGATTCATGCATGATCGCTGATTACTTGAAACAGCAACAAGTTAACATTTTTTATTCAGGACTGATGGGTTTTTTCCCGTTTCAAGTGATAGAGATTAAGAAAATCTTTCAGGAACTCCCCATCAAATTGAACCACCCCGGCCTTCGGCCATCCCTTCTTTAAAAGAAGGGGAGCTTTATAGTTTTCAATGAAGCGTTGCTTCAAAATGGCAATTATTGGCCCGTTTGCTACATCAATGTTCGGCTACTCCTTAAATAGGGGAGCTTTATAGTTTTCAATCAAGCAATGCTCAAAAATGACAACTCTCGGTCCGTTTGCTACATCGATCTTCGACTACCTCTTAAAAAGGGGAAGGACTTTTTTCTTTTAAATTAAGCGTTGCTTCAAAATGGCAATTATCAGCCTGTTTACCACCCCGACCTGCGGTCACCCCTCCTAAAAGGAGGGGAGTATATTTAGGAACGATCTCCGAACTATGACCTACAAAACAAAAAATCCCAAAAAACCATTTCAGTTTTTCGAGATTTTTTAATGTTCACAGCCTACAGCCTACAGCCTACAGCCTACAGTCTACTTGTTCTCTACAAGCACCCAATCTCCTTTATCCAGTAAGGGGATAGCCTGCTTATATTTTAAAGTTTTATTTTCACCAGTCATTACATTTTTTACCGTGATTTTGTCATTACGACCAATTTTAGGTTTGTCCCTAACCACAGTTTCTGTCACCTGAGGTTTTGGTTGCTGGCGTTGTCCTGCAGCTCTATTTTGAGCAGCTCTTTCGTCGATATTCTGAATTTCTTCCTTAGAAGTTTCAACTTTTTCACGTTTCCTGGTCTGTCTCGCTTCCTGAATATTGGAAACATTTCCTTCCGGAATTTCTCCTTTAAACAAAAATCCGATAACGTCCCTGTTTACCTGGTCCAGCATTGCTTTAAAAAGTTCAAAAGCTTCAAACTTGTAGATCAATAACGGATCTTTTTGTTCGTGGACCGCCAGCTGAACGCTTTGTTTCAGTTCATCCATTTTTCTTAGATGCGTCTTCCAGGAATCGTCAATTATCGCCAGGGTAATATTTTTCTCAAAATCTTTTACCAGCTGCTTACCTTCAGTTTCATAGGCTTTCTTCAAGTTAGTGACTACCTGTAATGTTTTGCTGCCATCTGTGAAAGGCACCGAAATCCTTTCGAAGTTGTTCCTTTCATCTTCAAAAACCTGCTTAATTACCGGAAAAGCCCTGGAAGCACTGTGCTTCATTTTTTCCTCGTAATGCTTATATGCAGCTTTATAAACTTCGCCTGCTATTTTCTGAACCGGCATTTTTTCAAAATCCTCTTCAGAAACAGGAGAACTCATAGAAAAATAACGGATAAGTTCAAATTCGAAATTCTTATAGTCCATCGCCGCTTTGTTCGTTTCAGCAATAGCTTCTGAAGTGTCAAATATCATGTTGGCGATATCCACCCTTAAACGATCTCCAAAAAGTGCGTGGTACCTACGTTTGTAAATCACTTCCCTCTGGGCGTTCATCACATCATCATACTCGAGGAGACGTTTCCGAATCCCAAAGTTGTTTTCTTCCACTTTTTTCTGAGCCCGTTCGATAGATTTGGATATCATGGAATGCTGGATAACTTCACCTTCTTCAAGCCCCATTTTATCCATTAATTTCGCAATCCTGTCAGAACCGAATAAACGCATCAGGTTGTCTTCAAGAGAAACGTAGAACTGGGAACTTCCGGGATCTCCCTGTCGTCCGCTACGACCACGCAACTGCCTGTCCACACGTCTTGAATCGTGGCGCTCTGTACCTACAATGGCAAGACCACCAGCATCTTTAACTTCTTTGCTCAGCTTAATATCGGTACCACGACCTGCCATATTGGTGGCGATGGTCACAATTCCAGATTTACCGGCTTCAGCAACAATATCTGCTTCCTTTTTGTGCATTTTCGCGTTCAACACGTTATGCGGAACACTTCGAAGTTTAAGCATTCTACTCAATAATTCAGAAATTTCTACGGAAGTTGTACCAATAAGCACCGGTCTTCCTTGTTTTGAAAGATCGGTAACATGATCGATTACCGCATTGTATTTCTCACGTTTGGTTTTATAAACCAAATCTTCTTTATCATTTCTGGCAATAGGACGATTGGTCGGAATTTCGACAACATCGAGTTTATAAATTTCCCAGAATTCACCTGCTTCGGTCACTGCAGTACCCGTCATACCGGAAAGTTTGCGGTACATTCTAAAGTAATTCTGAAGTGTTACCGTCGCAAAAGTCTGCGTGGCATCTTCGATTTTTACATTTTCCTTAGCTTCGATCGCCTGGTGCAATCCGTCGCTATATCGACGGCCTTCCATAATACGACCGGTTTGCTCATCCACAATCTTAACTTTATTGTCGATAACCACATATTCTGTGTCTTTTTCGAATAAAGTATACGATTTAAGCAACTGGCGCATCGTGTGGATACGCTCACTCTTTACGCTGTATTCACGGAAAAGTTCTTCTTTCTTTTCTGCTTCTTCCTCTTTGGAAAGTCCTTCTTTTTCAATTTTGGCGATTTCCATACCAATTTCAGGCATTACAAAGAAATCGGGATCGTTTTCTCCGGAAAGGAATTCAATACCCTTGTCGGTAAGATCAATCTGGTTGCTCTTTTCTTCAATGGTAAAGTAAAGCTCTTCATCAACTTTAGGCATCTCGCGGTTATTATCCTGCATGTACTGATTCTCAGTTTTCTGCAATAACTGCTTAATCCCTTCTTCACTTAAGTACTTAATTAGCGCCTTATTCTTTGGTAACCCGCGGTAAACACGAAGTAATTGTTTTCCGCCTTCCTTAGTGTCCCCTGCAGCGATAAGTTTTTTCGCTTCAGCAAGGATCTTTACGAGATGTTTACGCTGTACTTCAACGATATTTGCAACCGCAGGTTTCAGCTCGTTAAATTCGTGAATATCACCTTTTGGAATAGGTCCCGAAATAATAAGAGGCGTACGGGCATCATCAATTAAAACCGAATCCACCTCATCCACAATTGCGTAATTATGCGGGCGCTGTACAAGATCGTTTGGTGCATGGGACATGTTATCCCTTAGATAATCAAAACCAAATTCGTTGTTGGTTCCATAGGTGATATCGGCATTATAAGCTTTTCTTCTTGCGGCGGAATTTGGGCGGTGGTAATCCACACAATCTACACTAAGACCATGAAATTCGAAGATAGGAGCCATCCAGGCACTATCCCGTTTTGCAAGATAATCGTTAACGGTTACCAGGTGAACCCCTTTTCCGGTTAAAGCGTTAAGGTACATTGGTAGGGTGGCGACAAGCGTTTTACCTTCACCGGTATGCATCTCTGCAATTTTTCCCTGGTGCATCGCGACACCTCCAATAAGCTGAACATCATAATGAACCATGTCCCAGGTCACCGGTTTACCGGCGGCATCCCAGGAATTGTTCCACACGGCATAGTCGCCGTCGAGGTTTACGTAATCTTTTTCAGCGGAAATTTCGCGATCAAAAGAAGAAGCTTGTACCCTTAACTGAGTATTATTTACAAAACGTTTGGCGGTTTCCTTAACTGTAGCGAAAGCTTCGGGAAGGATTTCATTAAGAACACCTTCTGAAATTTCGTAAGATTTATCTTTCAAAGCATCAATTTCCACGTAGATATCTTCCTTGCGGGTGATATCTTCAGATTCATCGGCTTCTTTCTCAAGGGCTATAATTTTTTCGTTTACTTCCTTTAGGGCATCTGCAATTTTTGCTTTAAAAATAGCAGTTTTTGCCCTTAGTTCATCAAGGCCCAATGCTTCATATTCAGACTCATATGCCTTTATTTGTTCAACTATGGGTTGTATCTCTTTGACGTCTTTTTTTGATTTGTCGCCAACAAATACTTTTAATACAGAATCTAAAAAACTCATAAGTTTTTTGTTTTAATATGTTTCAAATGTAAGCAAAAAAAAAGCCTCACTTTGGAGACTTTTTTGCTTTATTTCTAATGGTTTGTGTCAATATTCATCCTCATTCCAGAGATAATCATCGTCTGTGGGATAATCCGGCCAAATCTCTTCAATAGAATCGTAGGAGTCTCCTTCATCCTCGATGGCCTGTAGATTTTCAACAACTTCTAAAGGCGCACCCGTTCTGATTGCATAGTCAATTAATTCATCTTTTGTGGCAGGCCATGGCGCATCACTTAAGTAAGATGCTAATTCTAAAGTCCAATACATGATCGAATCTGGTTTATAATTTTTGCAAAAATAAATTTTTTGCTGATATAGCCAAGAAAAAAATCTTATAATTATTCAATACCGTTAAGAACTTATTCTAAAACCTTACTTTTTACTCGATAATCTAGATTTTAATACTCCGGGGCTTGCCTCGAAATTTAAAATTATTTTTTCTTAATACTTCGTGGGCTTGACCCGAAGCAGTTTACTAAAAAGAAGCTTTCAGTAGAGGGAAATCTTTAGGATTTTTCCGGAATCCATTTTATCTCTTCCGACTGGAAGTATTTTGTCAATTTCCGTGCCAGCACAAAGAGATAATCAGAGAGCCTGTTAAGGTATTTTAGAACCGACTCGTCAAAAGCTTCGATTTCATAAAGCGCTGTTGCTAAACGTTCTGCCCGTCGGCAAACACATCGCGCTATGTGACAGAATGACACGCTTTGGTGTCCCCCCGGAAGCACGAAATGTGTCATTTCTGGAAGGTCTTCATTCATTTTATCCATTTCTTTTTCAAGAAATTCTATATCTTCAGCAGAAATCTTAGGAATGGACAATCTCTGCTTTCCGTTTTTAAGCACTGCTTTTTCAGGATCTGTGGCCAGAATTGAGCCGATCGTAAAAAGGCGGTCCTGAATTCTAATAAGGTTTTGCTTAAGATTATCTTCAATATCCTGGTCCCGTAGAAGTCCGATATGGGAATTGAGTTCGTCTACCGTCCCGTAGCTTTCGATTCTTATATGATGTTTCGGGACGCGGGTGCCGCCAAATAAAGCAGTGGTTCCCTTGTCTCCGGTTCTGGTGTATATTTTCATGATTTATTTTTCTCCTGAAAAGTTTCTTCAGATTTTTCCTGCTTTCTTCGCTCTAAATATCTTCTTCTGAAATTTCTGTTCTTCCTGTTTTTCCGATCGATCTTTGCACGTCTGGAATTTGTACGGAAGTAGATAAGGATAACAGCAATAATAGCGAGGTAAAGCCAGGTTTCCTGATCAAAATCAAGCATCTTGGATTCTTTTTACGAAGATAAGAAAGTTTTATGTCAAAGGACAATTAACAATTGACAATGAACAATTATCAATAAACAATGAGTGATAAATTGAGAGTTTAGACCTTTAACTCTTAACCTTCAATTTTCACCCTTTCCCTGCGTTCGTCACTTTCCACCACACCATCTCTAAGACGAATAATACGATGCGCATGTTCTGCAATATCTTCTTCGTGGGTTACGAGAATAACTGTGTTGCCTGCGGCATGTATTTCGTCAAAAAGGTTCATTATTTCTACGGAAGTTTTGGAATCCAGGTTTCCGGTAGGTTCATCGGCAAGGATTATGGAAGGTTTATTGACCAGGGCGCGGCCAACGGCAACACGCTGTCTTTGTCCTCCGGAAAGTTGATTCGGTTTGTGATCCATGCGATCCCCGAGGCCTACGTTGGTAAGGACTTCTTTGGCTCTCACAACTCTGTCAGATTTTGAATAACCGGCATAAACCATGGGTAGAGCAACATTATCCAGGGCTGTGGTACGTGGTAAGAGATTGAATGTTTGAAAAACAAAACCAATTTCTTTGTTTCTTATTTCAGCAAGTTCATCATCTGTCATCTTGCTTACGTCTTTTCCGTTCAGGATGTAAGATCCGGAAGTTGGAGTATCAAGACATCCCAATAAATTCATTAAAGTAGATTTTCCAGATCCTGAAGGTCCCATAAAAGCGACATATTCTCCACGCTCTATGTTTAAATCTATTCCTTTAAGAACCTTAACGGTTTCCTGTCCCAGCGGAAAATCACGGGTGATATTGGTAATTTCAATAACTCTGCTCATACTATAGTTTTGCTGACAATAGGACGTAAGTTAGTGAGATTTGTTACAATTGTACAATTTTTATGTTGTAGAGTGAAGGAGGAAAAGAGGTAAAGAGTGAGTAGTGAAATCAAACTTTTATGATAGAATGAAATTCGAGGGAGGAGGTGGAGCGGGGCAATCCTCTCTGTGCTTTTAACGTAAAAGGAAACTTCTTACCTTTTACCTCTTTACCTTTTTGACTTATTTAGCCTAAAGCCTGATATTGAAATGCTGTTTTGCCTGTTCTTTTCTGAAAAAAATAAGTCCCCAGTAAAAAGTATCTATGGATACAGTGACTTGGGGATGGTCTTTTATTTCTTCCCAGGCCTCTTCCATTTCCGGCGACCAGTGGATATCATCAAAAATAAAAACGGAACTGTTTTTTGCTCCAGGCAGTAATTTATGGAAGTATGCTAATGTCGGCTGTTTCTGATGATTTCCGTCGAAAAAGATCAGGTCGTAGTTTTTTCGTTTGTAGTTCGTGGTTTGTAGTTCGGAGTTTGTTTCTTCTCCCGTTTCCTGTCTCCTGTCTCCTGCCTCTTGTTGTTCCTTTGTCTCTTTTCTCTTTTCTTTTTTCGGATTCTCCTCTCCACTTTCCACTTTCTTGTCTCCTGCCTCTTGAATCCTATTTTTTTTTCTCTCTTCTCTTTTCTCTTTCCTCTTTTCACTCTCCTCTCTCCACTCTCCACTCTCCACCACTTCCTCCAACGTCTCCTCAAATTTGCCAATTTTCAACTGAATATTATTTAATCGGAACTGTTCAAATTGCTGTTGGGCGATATTTGCCGTTTCCGGGCAGCCTTCTAAAGTCAGCACCTTAACATCTCTATTTGCAGCTATTGCTGAAGTTGCTATACCCAGTGAAGTTCCCAATTCCAGCACATTTTTACATTCAAGATAGTTCACCAGCCGGTAAAGTAACCTTGCACGCTTTCCTGAAATCCCCGCATTCTTTGCCACTGCCGAAATTTTCCGTTTTTCAGATTTAAAAACCCTGCTTCCCGCGCCAAAGTCGGTTACTTTTATAAAGTTGTCATTTTTCAGTAAACTTCTTCGGAAGGATTTCAGAAGATCATACGCCGGATAAAATTTTTTATCATAAAAACATTTCGTCACCAGCTCATACACAAAAGGGGAGTGAAGCCCGTGCTGGTTCTGGCTTTTCAGGAGGAATTTTATGTAGGATTTTAGGAGGTGCAAATTTCTGTTATTCTTGATAATAGGGATGACGAGAAGGATCTGAAATTACATTTTTTGAGATTACCTAGTAAAGGTATTTGAATAGGTTAGAAGGTATACAGGATGACTTCAAGGGGATCAACACGTCCAAACTGTTTGTCAGCAGTAATGAGGGGAATATTAAGATCAAGAGCCGTAGCAGCTATTATTGCATCCGGAAGTTTTAATCCAAAGTTCTTTCTAGTCTCAATAGCTAGTGATTTAATTCTGGTGCTGATATTCTTAATCGAGCAATTATTCAAAAGAGATACAATTATCTTTTCAGAAGTGGGAGATAATTCAGGAAAGCTGAGTAACTCAAGTTCTGTTATAAAGGAGATAATAATTTCTTTTTCAAATAATATTTCTATTACTTCCTTTTCGCCATTAAGGAAGTACAATAAAATATTTGTATCTACAAAAATTTTATTCCCACTCATTTCTCATTTCAATTTGATAAGCTAAGGGGTCCTGGTAAATTTTTAAGCTTCCAGCATATTCTTTGATGCTTTTCTTAGGAAGCCGTGCAACTACTCTCTTTAACCGGTTTTTGATTTCCGTTTTAGGAGTTCCTTTTTTAATAATGGTTACCATAATGTTCGTTTTCTACTAATTTACGTAAATATCAATTAAAAATTTTCTCAGTCACTAACTAACTCCTAAAACATTTTCACCTAATTTGCACGAACTTAACAGCGGGTATGGTTAACTAGCATCTGGGTACTTCATCGAGTTCAATCTCACTTCTCACTATTCACCAAAAAAAACCAAAGCCTAAAAATGGCAATTTTAAACAGCTCAAACTCTCCACTCTCCACTAAATTCACATTCCCCCCTTCTCCATCAACTCAAACCATCTTGAGGTTTTTTGTTCTATTTTTTCTTCAACATCTTTTAACTTCAGAGAGGTTTTATCCACTTCTTCGCCGCTTAGATCCTTCAGGAATTCCTTCTGAATTTCTTCTTTTTTCTTTTCCAGTTTGGCAATTTCTTTCTCCAGTCTGCCGTATTCCTTCTGCTCGTTATAAGTTAGTTTAGATCCTGAAGAGTTCTTTTTCCAATCATTTTTATCCTGTTTAGCTTCAGCTTTTTCTGTAGAAGTTTCAGTATCCTGGGCAGCGCTTTCCTCATAGCTCCTGTAGTCGGTATAGTTTCCGGGGAAATCTTCCACCTCAGCATCGCCTTTAAAGACAAAAAGGTGATCCACGATTTTGTCCATGAAATATCTGTCGTGAGAAACGACAATTACGCAGCCGGGAAAATCCAGAAGAAAACTTTCCAGCACGTTTAGAGTCACGATATCAAGGTCGTTGGTAGGTTCATCCAGGATCAGGAAATTAGGATTCTGGATAAGCACAGTACATAAATAAAGTCGCTTCTTTTCGCCTCCGCTGAGTTTTTCAACAAAATCGTACTGCTTTTTACGGTCGAATAAAAAACGCTCCAAAAGTTGCTGAGCTGAAATCTGTTTTCCTTTTTTCAGCGGAATAAAGTCCCCGAACTCACGGATTACATCGATAACTTTTTGCCCCGGTTTTATTTTTATACCACGCTGAGTGTAATATCCGAACTTGATGGTATCGCCAATCACTACTTTCCCGGAATCGGGTTCCATCTGGCCGGTAAGGATATTCAGAAATGTAGATTTCCCTGTTCCATTTTTTCCGATAATCCCAAGCCGCTCACCCCGCTGGAAGTTATAATCCAGGTTTTTAAAGAGCTGTTTTCCGCCGAGTTCTTTAGAAAGTTTATGGATCTCCACAATTTTACTTCCCATTCTCTCCATGTTGATCTCCAGCTGAACGGTATGATCGTTCCTGCGCTTGCTGGCTTTTTCTTTGATCTCATGAAAATCATCAATTCGTGATTTGGACTTGGTAGTACGTGCTTTGGGTTGCCGGCGCATCCAGTCCAGTTCCTTCTTAAAAAGCTGCTTGGCTTTGTCGGTATTTGTTTGTTCCTGTTCTACCCTGGACTCTTTTTTGTCCAGGTAATAGGAGTAGTTTCCTTTGTAAGTATAAAGCTGACCGTCTTCCAGCTCCACAATTTCGTTACAAACCCTTTCCAGGAAATAACGGTCGTGTGTAACCATAAATATGGTGAAATTTTCCTTTTTGAAATATGCTTCCAGCCACTCGATCATATCCAGATCCAGGTGGTTGGTGGGCTCATCCATGATAATAAAATCAGGTTTATGAAGGAGCATATTTGCCAGCGCGAGACGTTTTTTTTGTCCGCCGGAAAGATGCTTTACCTCTTTTGAAAGATCTTCAAGTTTAAGCTTGGAGAGGATCTGCTTGTACTGAGTTTCAAAATCCCATGCCTGGGCGGCGTCCATTTCTTCAAAAGCCTTTTGATAGGCATCGGCATCTTCAGGATTTTTTAAAGCCTTTTCATAGCGGTCAATAATCCGCAGGGTTTCATTTTCTGAAGAAAATATCGTTTGCTCCACGGTTAAATGCGGATCAAGGTCTGGCTCCTGCGGAAGAAAAGCCGTTGTAATGTCTTTGCGATAAACGACCTGGCCATCATCGGGCGCATCGAATCCTGCAAGAATGTTGAGAAGGGAAGTTTTTCCCGTTCCGTTTTTGGCAACAAAACCTACTTTTTGCCCTTCATTTATTCCGAAGGAAATTCCTTTAAAAAGTATCCGTTCTCCGTATGATTTTGAGATGTTCTCGACTGAAAGATAATTCACGTAATATATTTTGCTGTAAAATTAAATTGATTAGTCGGAAATACTGACAATAAAGCGAGAAATTTGTTTCAGAGTGAAAAGTGGAAAGTGAAGAGTGAAGAGTGGAAAGTGAAGAGTGGAAAGTGGAAAGTTCAATCTCTAAAAATTAATCCGGTCCTTTAAATTGCCGGAAAAGCGTATATAACAGCTTCAATATAACTATTTCAAAAATTGTTTATTTTTAGAACCCGCCTATTTCTTAAAAAAAAATGTCCTCCCGAGCGGAGTCGAGGGGTTAGTTAAAAGCAGGATTTAGGTGCTCACGCAGTTTCCGACTCCGCTCTGGCATCGCTATAAACTCCGAACCACAAACTTCAAACTTAGGCCGGTCGAAAATTGACATTTTGGAAGTGCTTCTTAAGTGATTAGTGATTAGACAAAGAATTGAGCCAGGACTCAGGAAGCAAGAAACACGAGTCTTAGTTTAATGATATCTCCAAATTTCAATCCGGGCCTTTAAATTTCCGGAAAAGCATATATAACAGCTTTAATTTAACTATTTCAAAAATTCTTTATTTTTAGAACCCTCCTGTTTCTGTAAAAAAATGTCCTCCCGAGCGGAGTCGAGGGGTTAGTTAAAAGCAGGATTTAGGTGCTAACGTCGTTCCCTGCTCCGCTCCGGCATAGCTACAAACTCCGAACTCCGAACTGCCGGAAAAGCCTATATAAAAGCTTCTATTTAACTAATTTGGAAATTGTTTATTTTTAGAACCCGCCTGTTTTTGTAAAAAAATGTTCTCCCGAGCGGAGTCGAGGGGTCAGTTAAAATCGTGATTTAGGTGCTCACGCAGTTTCCGACTCTGCTGTGGCATAACTACAAACTCCGAACTCCGAGCTCCGAACTCCGAGCTCCGAACTCCAAACTCCGAACTCCAAACTCCAAACTCCGACCCCAAACTTTTTCTTTTTAACTTTCTACTAATCATTTAACTATCAACTGGCCTGCTTGAAATATTAATTCCGAAGTTAAAGAATTTATACTTTTGATATTAACCCACAAAACCTATATTTGTTAATTATTTGTGAATGTCAATATGAAGTTTAAAGTCCTGCTTTTTCTTTTAGCGATGATACTTTCCTTTTCGTCGTGTATTTCTACTAAAAAACTGAGTTACCTTCAGGATAATCCTGATACAGTAGACAGTATTATAAAAGTGCAAAGATTAAAGAAGCCTTACAGAATTCAAATTGGAGATCTTTTAAGCATCCGCGTAAAGGCCCTGGACCAGGAATTAGTGGGGATGTTTAATCCTATAGGTGAAGCAAACCCCAATGCCACTACAGAAGAAAATGTCTATTTTGATGGTTTTACGGTAGATGATCACGGGAATATACGTGTACCTACGCTTGGTGAGCTGAATGTGTTGGGCTACACGGTAGAGGAGGTGAGGGAAAAGATAGAAAAGGAGCTGTTACAGCAATATTTTAGAGAAGAGGCGAATTTATTTGTAACCGTTAAACTTGCAGGAATCAGGTATACCACTTTGGGAGAAATTGGCTCCGGGAGCCAGGTGATTTATAAAGAACAGGTAACAATTATAGAAGCAATTGCAAATGCAGGCGGAATTACCGATGTGGGGGATCGCCAAAAAGTGAAGATCGTAAGGCAATATCCGCAGGGAGAGGAAATCCATACCATAGATGTTACAAGTATAGAAGCCACTTCCAGCCCCTATTATTATATTCAGCCTAACGACGTGATCATAGTAAATCCTTTACCTCAAAAGGCGCTTGGTTTCGGGACTACGGGATTGGAATCCTTCAGGACGATTGCTACTATTTTTACTTTAATAACCTCAGTTGTACTGATTTTTAGCAGATAGAATGGCACATGAAGATGATCACATATCAGACGTAGGCTCAACCTTCGATTTTAAAGGTTTTGTTCTAAAAGTTATAAGTTACTGGAAATTGATATTACTTTCTATAGCTATAAGTTTTGCCGTTGCCTATTATAACAATGTGAGGAAGCTTCCTGTCTACAGGATGGACAATAGTATAAGTATTAAGGATGATCAAAACCCTTTTTTTACTACAAATACCAGTCTTACGTTTAACTGGGGAGGAACATCAGACAAGGTAAATACAGCAGTCACCATTCTCCGGTCCAGGTCTCATAATGAGGAGGTGGTGGAGCGGCTTCAGTTTTATGTACAGTACCTGGAAGATGGCGAATATCAGCGTGTCGATGCCTACGGAAAAGCTCCCTTTGAAATTCTAGTAGATACCAGCGCCTATCAGGCTCTAAATACAACTTTCACGGTAACTTTTCAGGATTCAGTAAATTTTTTAATTAAAGCTGATTTACCTGAAAATATATCTGCTCAGAATTTCAGAAGCAAAGAGAAAAAATCTGTTCCTGTAAATAACCGGAAATTTTCTCAGAGCTTTAGGGTGGGTGAGCCTGTAAACCTTCCATTTTTTAGTGGCATAGTTACACGTACAGATCATGCCTTGCAGGCAGGGAAACCGTTTTATGTGAGCTTCCTGAATTTCGATTCTGCAGTGGGGAGGTATCGATCTGTTAACGTGGCAACCGACAATAACGGTTCCTCTGTTTTACGACTAAGCCAAACCGGAAATAATAAAACCCGACTGGTGGACTATCTGAACGGGTCTGTTGCAGTGCTCAGCGAAAATATGCTGGCGCGGAAGAACCTCTTTGCTACAAAAACCATCAGGTTTATCGATAGTAGCCTTGCGGTAAAATCACGGGAATTGCAGGTTGTGGAGAACGAACTGAATGACTTTAGAAACGAAAATGCTATTCTCGATATTTCTGCGGAAAGTAGTGAGATTTCAAATAAACTGTCTACTCTGGATGTGCGCAAGGAGGATATCAGGAGGCAGCTGGCTTATTATGAAACCCTGAAGACATACCTGGAAACCAGAAGTGATTATTCCAGCGTTCCCGCACCGTCTGTTGCAGGAATAAGTGAGGGAAGTATTGTAAGTGGTGTAAATAAGATAGTACAACTGGCTGAACAGCGCAGTAATTATCAGTATTCTCTAAAAGAAGGAGCTCCTGCTTTCTCAGATATCGACCGGCAGATCAATTCGGTAAAATCTATTCTTGTTGAAAATATAAGTTCTTCCCGCGGAATTTTAGGGGAAGAGCTCTCTGATATTAACCGGAAAATTGACGGGTTTGAAGCTGAAATAAAGAAGTTGCCGCAGGAAGAGCAGGACCTTCTGAAGATTCAGCGTAAATACAGTATCAGCGAAAAAACCTATAATCTCTTTCTTGAAAAGCGTAGTGAAGCCGGGTTGGTAAAAGCCGCAAACGTAAGTGACGTAATGGTCATTGATAAAGCCAAAGATACCGGTGGCGGGCAGATTGGTCCTAACACTCAGTTAAACTACGTAATGGCGGTAATGGTTGGCGGGGTTATTCCATTAACATTCGTGTTCCTGCTGGTCTTTCTGAATACCAATATTCTTAATGCGCAGGAAGTTACCCGCCTGTCCCCGGTGCCTATCCTGGGACTAATTGGAAAAAGTAAACTCGACTCTAATCTCGCTGTTTATTCAAGTCCAAAATCTTCGGTAGCAGAAAGTTTCAGGGGGATTCGGTCCAGTCTGCAATTTATGTATAAAAAGCAGGGAGTAACCGGCTCAAAAGCGTTATTGGTAACCTCTTCGGTTTCAGGGGAAGGGAAAACCTTTTGCGCGATGAACCTGGCGACGGTATTCGCGATGAGTGACAAGAAGACTGTACTGGTAGGGGTGGATTTAAGGAAGCCGAAAATTTTCGATGACTTTAAGCTGAATAATGAATTGGGAATTGTGAATTACCTAATTTCTGAAGCCAATTCCGAAGATATTATTCAGAAAAGCGAGATAAAGAACCTGGATGTCATTACTGCGGGACCTGTACCACCAAACCCTTCAGAATTGTTGCTTACCGAGCAAATGGATAAGCTGATGGAAGAGTTGCGACAAAAGTATGATTATATCATCCTGGATTCCCCGCCAATAGGTATGGTTGCCGATGCCTTAAACCTGGTGAAATATGCCGATGCCACATTGTACCTTATCAGGCAGGATTATACCAAACGTGGAATGCTGGAAACCATTAATGGAAAATACCAGAAAGGGGAATTAAAAAATATCAGCTTTGTGCTAAACCATTTTGTGCACAGAGCGAAATACGGCTATGGTTACGGCTATGGTTACGGTTATGGCTACGGCTATGGTTATAACAGATATGCAAAAGGCTACTACGGAGAAGCCCCTTCCAAGATGGCTCAAATGAAGAAAAGCTGGAAGAAATTTATGAGGAATTTTGAATGATCTTTAGTGACTAGTGACTAGTGACTAGTGAAGAGTGAAGAGTTCACGAAAGTTCATTCATTAAAATTTAAAGTAGGAGAATGAATCATAAAGATTTGGATGTTTGGAAGAAAAGCATGGATTTAGTGGAAATTATTTACAAGGTTTCTACTAAATTTCCATCTTCTGAAATGTACGGATTAACTAATCAGATCAGGCGTGCTTCGGTTTCTGTGCCCTCAAATATAGCTGAAGGAGCTGGTAGGAGCAGTGATAAGGAATTACTATATTTTCTAAATGTGGCGCTAGGATCACTTGCGGAAGTTGAAACACAGATAGAAATCGCCCTACGACTCGGTTTTATATCTGATGTGGATACTGTATTTAAAAATATCACCGAAGTTCGAAAATTGATCATTGGCTTCAGAAATTATATTAAGAAAAAAACTAATCACTAATCACCATTCACTAAAAAGATGAGCGAAGCGAATTTCTTTTTAATCTCTTTACCCTTCACTTCTCACTCTTCACTATCATGAGCGAAGCGAATAACAACGAATGGCTCTATGAAATCACTCCCAAGCGGAAGCTGATCGACCTTAATTTTAAGGAGATCTGGCGGTACCGGGATTTGCTGGTGCTGTTTGTGAAACGGGATATTGTCACCGTTTATAAGCAAACCATTCTTGGACCGCTGTGGTATTTCATTCAGCCGCTTTTTACTTCAATAATATTTACATTGGTATTTAATAATATAGCGAATATTCCCACTGGAACGGTTCCTCCTTTTCTGTTTAACCTGGCGGGGATCACGGCCTGGAATTATTTTAGTCAGTGTCTTACGGGAAGCTCAAATACATTTAGGAGCAATGCCGGACTTTTTGGTAAAGTGTATTTCCCGCGGGTGATCATGCCACTAAGTACAACGATCTCCAATCTGCTGAAGCTGGGAATACAGTTGCTGATATTTGTCATATTTTATTGCTACTTTTTATTTAAGGGGTACGAAATAAATCCGAATGCTAATCTGGTGCTTTTTCCTGCTTACGTCTTAATGATGGCGCTGATGGGATTGGGACTCGGGATGATTATTTCAGCTTTTACCACCAAATACAGGGATTTGACGGTTTTAGTTGGTTTTGCTACCTCTTTACTTATATACATCTCTGCAGTGCCATACCCTTTAAGTGAAGCTGTAAAGCAGCTGGGGGATTATGGTTGGGTAGTGGAATATAATCCGCTGACTAATATCATTGAAGGATTTAGGTATATGTTGCTGGATACCGGAGTTTTCTCCTGGGCGAGTCTTGGTTATACATTTTTAATTTCAGTGGTTTTATTTCTGGTGGGATTGATTATTTTTAACCGGACAGAGAAGAATTTTATTGATACGGTTTAATAAGTGAAGAGTGAAAAGTGAATAGTAAAATCTTTGTAGATGATAGGGGGAACTGACAACAGGGGAGAATGAGTGTAATACTAAAAGCAGAAAATATTTCGAAACAATACCGTTTAGGTACGGTGGGTACAGGTAGTTTGCAGCATGACCTAAATCGGTGGTGGCATCAAATAAGGGGAAAAGAGGATCCATATTTAAAAGTTGGTGGTATAAACGATAGAAGTGTTAAAGCCAATGAAGAGTATGTATGGGCTTTAAAGGATATAAATTTTGAAGTCAAACAGGGAGAAGTTCTGGGAATTATTGGGAAAAATGGGGCAGGAAAATCTACACTGCTAAAAATATTATCCAGAGTAACAGCTCCTACGACCGGCAGTATAAAAACCAGGGGCAGAATAGCGTCTTTACTGGAAGTAGGAACGGGCTTTCATGGAGAATTGACCGGAAGAGAAAACATTTTTATGAATGGCGCTGTTTTGGGAATGAGTAAAGCTGAAATTAAAGCTAAATTAGATGAGATCATCGCTTTTTCCGGTTGTGAAAAATATATAGATACTCCGGTAAAACGTTATAGTAGTGGGATGACGGTTAGGCTGGGGTTTGCAGTAGCTGCACATCTAGAGCCTGAGATCTTAGTGGTAGATGAGGTACTGGCGGTTGGTGATGCGGAATTTCAGAAAAAGGCGATTGGTAAAATGCAGGATCTTTCTACCGGAGAAGGTAGAACGGTGCTTTTTGTGAGTCATAACATGGTGTCGATACAGCAGTTATGTTCAAGGTGTGTTTTATTAGAAAATGGTAATACGATTTATGAAGGAGATGTCTATAAAGCAGTTACAAAATATCTCTTAAAGAAAGGAGAAAAACAGAATCTGAAGTCTTCCTTTCCAGTTAAGTTAAGAGATGCAATAATCCAAAATTTTTATATTACCAATTGTAAAGGAAGTAAAACTTCTGATTTGTTTGCAGGTTCATCATATGCCTTCACCATATGTTTAAAGAATGAATCAAAAAATAAAATAGAATTTAATGTTAGGCTCCAATTATTTGACGAGAGGGAAGAATTGATAACCACATTAAATACTTTTCACACCAATAACAGTCATCTGTCTGAACCTAATGAACAATTCGAATTGCAATGTATGATTAAAAAAATGGCATTAGTTCCAGGAAAATATTGTATAGGTATCGAGATACTGGATTTGATAAGTAGTAAAGTTTTATTTGAACATGAAAAGTTTGAAAATATAAAGGTTAATGAAGGTGATTTTTTTAACAGCGGAAGAACACCATCTACAAAAAACCTTGGTAAATTCTTCACAGAGTACTCGTGGCAGAAAAACGAACTATAAATGATTTCCCATAAACATAAATGTATATTTATTCATATATCGAAATGTGCTGGATCCAGCGTGGAAACTGCTTTTGGTATAGACATAATGGATAATACAGAAAAGAATAACGTTAATCTCTTTGGGTGGAACCAAGAACATAAACTTTTTTTACAACATGCTACTCCTCAACAGTTATTGAATTACAATTTTATCGATAGAAACACCTGGGATAGTTACTACAAGTTTATAATTGTCAGAAACCCCTGGGATCGTGCTTTTTCTGATTACACCTGGTTATGTAGGGAGCAGAAAATTCAGGATAGCTTTTTTAACTTTCTTCATAAACAAGAAAAATTCAAAAAAGTTCTAAATGAAAAAAATAAAAGTTTCTTTAGAGGAGATCATTTAAATAGCCAAATAAGTTATTTTTTCTTAAATGGCGAAGAAATAAAATTTGACAAGGTCATACGCTTTGAGAATTTAGAGAATGAGCTGCCAGTTTTGGCAAAAAGGATGGGACTAAATCCTTCTGTTTTTAATCGGAAAGTAAATGCTTTAAAAAGAAAAATAAATCATTACTCGAGATTCTACAGTGAAAAGAGAAAAAAACTAATAGAAAAAAAATATCCTTTAGATATTGAATTCTTGGATTATTACTTTGAGGATAAAAGAAGAAGATCAGATTACTTGAGATTTAAATTTAAATCTTCCTATTCTTTTGCGGAGTAAAAAAATCATCAGAAGAGGATGAAAAATACATTAGTTTCCATTATTGTCCCAAATTACAATCACTCCCAGTTTTTGAAATTGAGGTTGCGCAGTGTTTTCAATCAGACCTATCAAAATTTTGAAGTTATTTTACTGGACGATTCCAGTTCAGATGGGAGTATGGATATTTTATTGGATTATAGAAGTCATCCGAAAGTTAGCCATTGTATCTTTAACGAAGATAACTCCGGCAGTACTTTTAAACAATGGAGCAAAGGAATAGGCCTGGCGAAAGGTGAGTTCGTGTGGATAGCAGAATCTGATGATTATTGTGAAGTAACTTTTCTGGAGAAACTTTTGAAGCTTCATTCTGCCGACTCGGGTATAGCTTTATCTTTTTGCCAATCTCACCGGATGAATGCTGACGGTAAAGTCACAGGGAACTGGATCACCCATACCTCGAAATATGAAGAAAATATATTCAGGGGAAACTTTAAAATGAATGGGAGTGAATTTATTGAAAAGTATTTAATCCACAAGAATGTGATTCCCAATGTAAGTGCAGTGCTCTTTAAGAAGGAGGAGTTAATAAAAATAACTCCTCTGGTTTTTAATCCATTTATGAAGTATAATGCCGATTGGGTTTATTACGTTCAGCTTCTTTGCAACTCAAAAGTTGCTTTTTTGGCTGAAACTTTGAATTTTTTCAGGTATCATGAGAGCAGTGTGATTGCTAAGGCAGGCGGAGAAAGTGGTTGGTTAAGAATCTTTAAAATGGAATTAGAGACTCGAGCAGAAATGCTGGGTTTTATAAAGAAGTGCAATCCAGGCAATTATAAAAGAATAAAAGATCAAGCTAAAATAGGTAATAACCGTTTATATTGGTTAATTGCTAAAAGTTTTATCAATAGGGGAAGTTATTTAAGAGGGTTGGGCGTGGTTTGGAATAAACCACGAACACTTAAAAAGATAGTAAAGCATACTGTTTTAAGGATTATGCGAGATGATTGAATTCTCTATTATTGTCTGCTCCAGGAGAGCCTCTCTCTTAAAGGCCTTAGAATCTAATATAAAGGATACCATTGGTTGTCCATACGAATTAATAGTTCTGGATAACTCCAAAAATAAATATTCTATTTTTAGCGCATATAATGTGGGCATCGAAAAGAGCAAAGGTGGTATTTTATGTTTCGTTCATGAGGACGTACTTTTCCATACCCGTGATTGGGGAGGAAAGCTGAAAAATATTTTTTCTCAAAATCTTCAAGTTGGAATAGTGGGAATAGCAGGGAGTAAGATTATCTCTGATATAGCGTCAGGATGGTGGGAACAACCATCTAAAACTTTAGTCAAAAACGTACTACAACATAGGCCCGATGGAAGAGTGGAACATTTAAAAGGTGGTTTTGAAGATGGTAATGAAGAAGAAGTCGCGGTTATCGATGGAGTGTTTATGTGTTTAAGGAGAGATGGCCAAATTAAATTCAATGAAAATCTGGAGGGATTCCATAATTATGATCAAAGTATCTGCCTCGATTATTTAAGGCAAGGCTACAGAATTGTGGTTACAAATAAGATACTTTTAGAGCATTTTTCAAACGGTACGATAGATAGTCGATGGTTAAATGCTACTTATAACTTCTACAAATTGTATAAACAACATCTTCCAAAAATCATCGGAGATGCCGAGTTAGGGGATAGTGAAAGAGGACAGCAAATTTCCCATTTCATTTTTCATTGTAAAAATACTGGAAATGCAAAACTTGCTTTTAAGTTCTGGTTGAAATTATTCAAAATAAAACCTTTAAATCCCGAGCATCAAAACCATTTCCGTTATTTTCTAAATTTTTTAAGAACAAAACTGGGTTGAAATAATGCAATTAGCTATCGTAATCCCATATTTTAAAAAGCAATACTTCCTAGAATGTATAGAATCTTTAGCGGTACAAACAAACAAGAATTTCACAGTTTATATTGGTGACGATGCTTCTCCTGAAGAACCATTGGAAATCATAAAAGGCTTTGAAGGTTCTTTGAATATCTTTTATCATAGGTTTAGTGAAAATCTTGGTGGTACTTCCTTAACAGGACAATGGCATCGATGTATCAATTTGTCGGCGGGGGAAAGATGGCTTATGATTCTCGGGGACGATGATTATATTAGCGAGAATTATGTTGAGGAGTTCTATAAGAACTTAAAAGAAGTTGAGGAAAGAAATATTAAAGTAGTACGTTTTGCGTCTAGGGTTGTTCGTAGTCCTTCTGGGGATATATCAAGGAGATTTGAACATCCGAAAATAGAAAAGTCTACCAATTTTGTTTATCGAAGATATTTTGAAGGATCAAGAGGGTCCTTGACTGAGCAAATATTTAGAAGGGATATGTTCTTGAAATACGGTTTTTCTGATATTCCTCTAGGTTGGGGCTCAGATATTCTTGCATGGATGCAGTTTAGTGAATTCGGCAATAACTTCAGTATTAATACTGCCACTGCTTTTTTTAGAATTTCTGATTATAATATTTCGAGAGGTGGTTATCTGGAAGAACAAAAAATGAATGCAAGAATCATTTTTTTTTCTCATTATCTACTTGCTAATTTAGAAGCTTTCGAGCCTGCACAAAAAATTAGGTTTATCAAGCTTTTTGAAGAAATTTTATATAAACAAGGGAAGTTGTCAATTAAATACTGGATACAATTATCCAAGCTTCTACTAAAGGGTGGTAAACCTATTCAGTTTTTAAAATTCAATAGAAGAGTATTTTTATACGTCGTCAAGAACCATAATTCATTTACTATTATTGACCTGGTTAATGATATTTTTTTCAAAATCCGGTTGCAATTATACCGGTTTAAAAGGAGTATTTTCCGGCAATTGGAAACCTGGAGAAAAACTGAATTTGAAAGAAGAATTTGGAAAAGACAACAGCTATTTTTTGGCAGCGATTTGAAGAAGGAACTAAGTGATTTTAGATTTTATAGAAATGATGATTTCGAAACCTGGAAGAATTCGACTATATGGCAACATAGATTAGAGAACAAATTAAATGCGAAAGAATTTGCTTTAAAAGCTGGAGCCAAGGTTGCCAAAAAAATATGGAGTGGTTGCAAAGAAGATTTTCAGAAACTTGATTTATTAACTCTGCCTGAAAACTTTATTATAAAACCTGTAAGGGGAGAAGCAAGTAAAGATGTTTTTCTTATAAGAGGTGGTTACAATTTATTTGATAAGAAAAAATATAGCATAAGCGATCTTGAAAAAGCTGTGCACGATTTATTTATGGTCAAGAGGATTTCAGAAATAGTGATTGAAGAATTTCTTCCAAATGAAAGTGGCGAAATACTTGTTCCTAATGATTATAGGTTTTACACGTTTAATGGAAATATCCTTTTTATTCAATTAGACAAGCGAAAATCTTTTGAAAAAGAACAAGTCTCTTTCTATGATGAAAATTGGAACCTTATAAAGGAAAAGGTAGTCATAGATGCCGTTACAAATAAATCTGATGATGCGCCAGCTTGTTTATCAGAAATGGTAATACAGGCAAAAAAATTAAGCAAACACTATAAGATCTTTGGCCGCATTGATTTTTATGCCACACAGAAAGGAGCCGTTTTTGGGGAATTTACACCTACACCACGCAGAGGAAAGTCTTTAACTAAATTTGGAAATAAGAAATTAATCGATGCGTGGAACACCTATTGCACAGGAATGATATGAAAATTAAAGAAAGTGTTTCTATAATTATTCCAGTTTATAACCGAGCATATTTAATAGGAGAAACATTGGAGTCTATTCTCAGTCAAGCATATCACAACTGGGAATGTCTTGTAGTAGATGACGGTTCTACTGATGGTACCTTAGAGGTGCTTAAGAGCTATCATAAGAAAGATGAAAGAATAAAATATTATACGCGTCCTGATAGATTACCTAAAGGAGCGAATAGTTGTAGGAATTTTGGATTTGAGAAATCTACTGGAGATTATATAATATGGTTTGACAGTGATGATCTCATGACGCCAGATCATATCTCTTCAAAATTAGATTTTATAATTAAAAATGATCTTGATTTTGTGGTCGCCAAAACACAAAATTTTCAGGCTGATAAAATGCTCGAAGCCTATACCTACGAGAAAAAAGAATATGGAATAAAAGCTTCAGATTTTATCTTACTAAAGATTCACTGGTACACTTATGATGTAATGCTTAAAAGAAAGGTTGCAGAGCAAATAAACTGGAATGAAAGAATGAGATCCTGGCAGGATTATAATTACTTCTGTAAAATGTTATTTATTACGGAAAATGGCGATTATTTAGAGAAGATTTTAACTCATAGGAGGCTCCATAAAAAATCAATTCAAACAGTACTCACAAAAAATGAAGGACATTTTAAAAAGGAATTAATAGAAAATAGATACCATACCTTCAGAGATCTGGAAAATAAAATAGGCCAGAATACAAAAACGGAACTTATCTATGGATTAATGAATTTGAGTTATGAGATTCGTAAATTGCATAATCGATCAGATGTTATAATAAGAATTTTCCCCATTGTCAAAGAATATTTAGGGAAGGTTTCATTGTTCTATTTTAAAGCTTCCTTAGTTGTTGTTTCGAAATTTGGTAAAGGTTTTTTTCTTTTGGAAAAAGCAAAATCGAGAAAATAATTATTTAAGAATTACCTTTTATAACATAAATAGATAGATTCTTTTTCAGGAAAACCATGCTTAAATTTTTCCTCTGCTGTAAACTGGTCTGTGTAACGTATATCATGCACTTCAAATCCTGCTTTCTTAAGTCTTTCCGGATAATCAATCCCGTACCACCTTACATGGTCTAACTGCCCAAATGCCTGATATCGTTCATCTGGAGTAGTTTTAGTGGGATCTTCATAAGTTTTATCCCTGTGAAAATCTATTGGCACCTGGAATATTCCCCAACCACCTATTTTCATAACGCGATATAATTCAGCCATAGCCACTTCATCTTCCATAATATGCTCCAATACATGATTGCATAAAATGACATCAAAAAAGTTATCTTCAAAATGAAGGTTTGTGATATTGACTTTATAAATATTAGTTTTTCTATAAAATTTATAGTTTTCTGGCTCAAGATCACCTGGATAATAATTTAGATGCTCCATTTTAGATAAAATATCATAAAAGGCTTTTTCAGGAGCAAAGTGTAAAATATTTCTTGAATCTTTACTCGAAAACAATTCTGTATTATTAATCAAATAGTGGTATAAAAGCCTATGCCTCTTCATAGAAATGCAATTGGTACATTTTTCATTAGTAACATTTTTAAAAGGTTCGAATATTCTATATGAATGTCCACATATGAGGCATTTTACATTATTCCCTGCATATTTCTTTTCAAGTCTTCTTTTCTTTTTGAATTTACGGAGTAATACATATTGATATTTGAACTCTTCCGGTAAAATTGATTTTATGAATTCTCTAATTTTTCCCATAATGTTACTGAAGTAATTTTTTATCGATGGCATCCAATATTTCTGAATCCAGCTTTATATCAAACTTTCTGGCAAATAAATAATTTTTGGAAGCTTTTTGAAGTTCATTAAAATCCTGCTCTTCAAAAGTTACCGGTAAAGGAGTTTCAGGTCTTTCCCAGTTCACATAAGTGAATGATTTTTCAATAGAAATTTTTTCTGTTTTTTCCTCCTGAAGTTGCATAAGAATACTATGGAAAAATATTTCATCTGGTAATAGGCTATATTTATGATATTCTAAATAATCCAAATGTTTATCTACATAATTTAGAATTTGAATAGTCGTTTCCATAGTAAGTGCCCACCACTGGCTACCACCATATGCTTTTAAATAGTTTGGGAATTTCCGTTTTTTTAAAACCAGACTCATTTCTTGAAACCTTCGGTTTTTTCTTAGAAAATTTAGTTTTCCAAATGTTTCAAGACTATAAAATTCCTTGTCAAAGATGGAGGGTAATTGAAGAAAGTGCTTTCGTTTTTTAGATTTAATGATCTTGTATTTTTCAAGCCGGTCCATTCCACCATATTTCCATCCAAAATGTGGCATGGGATATACAGTTAGAAATTCTGTAGGGAATTTTTCTTTGAGAAGATCTTTTATCTTTTGCCTGGATACAAGTGGATAATCCTGTCCGCTTAAAAGTATGCAATATCCTTTTTTAGTATTCCGGGATATTTCCTGCATACCGTAAAGCGTAGCTTTTACTATTCCTATGTCTCCCCAGGTGCCTTTATATCTTTTATTTAAAAAATAAATATTGGGTAGTAGGAGCACCTGTTTGAATTCATCAATACTGGCCTGTAAATCTATATGGATATAAAAACTGGTTTCCTCACTCTCAAGGCTTAAAATTAACCTTTTAACCTGTAGCGGGTTTTTATGAGCAAGTATGAGATAATTCAATTCCATTAGGGAGCACTAATTGTTTATTATATCTTTACTAAAGATAAATTTTCTTGCTTCAAATTTAAATGGATCTACCTTTAATATCAATAATACTTCCGGTTTATAATGGAGAGTTTTTTTTAAATGAGGCTATTGCCAGTTGTTTAGATCAAACCTATTCAAATATTGAATTAATTATTGTAAATGATGCTTCTACCGATGCTAGTTTTAACATAGCAATAAAGTGGGCATTAAATGATTCCAGAATACAAATTATTACCAATGAAAAGAATTTAAAACTACCTGCATCGCTAAATATGGGGCACCGTAAAGCTAATGGTAAATATGTTACGTGGACCTCACATGATAATATTTATAATAAATGTGCAATTGAGTGTTTATTCAATGCTCTTATAAAGTATGATTGTGATGTCATTTATTCAGAATACTTACATATAAATGAAGAGGGCACTCTTACCGGTCAATCTCATCTTAAGGAAATTGAGTATCTTTTTTTCTACGGAGTGATAGGTGCTTGCTTTCTATACAAAATTGAGGTTTTTAATCAAAATGCAGGCTATGACGAAGACTTATTTATGGTTGAAGATTATGATTTTTGGTTAAGAGCCCTAAAGCATAGCAGGTTTAAAAAAATTGATAATCCCGGAATTTATTCTTATCGATATCATTCAGCAAGTCTTACAAACGCACGATTAATGAATGATACTAAAAAGAAGTTGTTTTATCAAAACCTGGAAAAAACCTATAAAACATTTTTTATCAAGGTTTCAGAAAATGAATTATTACTACAGTATTTTCTAGGAGAAAATAGAAATTCTCCAGACGTTAAAACTTTGCCTTTAGAGATTTCTTTTTTTAAGAAACTATCTTTAATTACAGACGAATGTCAAGATATCAATTTTATAAAACTCAAGCGGATTATAGTTAATGATTTAATTGATTTTATATTGCATGAAAGAAAGTTCCAAAATTTAAAAGTTTTTTACCAATTGCATAAAATTGGTTTTAGAGAATTACTTCGCTTACCAATCGAGAGATATTTAGCTTTAATTAAAAAAAGTCTCTTTTAAGGATGAAACAAATACTTTTTCGAATTAGACAATTCCCCCACCTCTCTGAAACATTTGTTTTAGCACAGATGATAACTGCAAAAAAAGCAGGATTTGAAGTTACAATTCTTATTGATGAACTCTTAAGTTTTCAAGAAAGCACACATGAAGAAACTATACTAAAACATCAATTTGATAAACGCATCGTTTTTGAAGATTATAGAATTCAATCCAATAAATTTATCAGGCTTTTTAAGGCAGCATTTATTTTACTCAAACACTTTAAGAATATAAAAAAGCTTATAAAGTTTTTATCACTTAAAAAGAAATTTAGCCTAACCTGGATCTATCAGTTTAATTTTTATAAAAAATTTGAGAATTTTGATGTATATCATATTCAATACGGTACTTCTTCCAAACCGTTTGATATCTTAAAAAAAGCTGGACTTCTAAAAGGAAAGCTAATTGTAAGTTTTCACGGGCATGATGCCTTCTTTCCTATTAATGGTTTTATACCTAATAACGGCTATTATAAGCATCTTTTTCAAGGGGATAATTTAATCGTGGCGAATACACCTTATCTGGCGGGAATTATACGCTCACTTGGGTGTCCCGATAAAAATCTTAGAGTTGTTCCTGTGGGTGTGGATACCCATTATTTTATGCCTACAGATTCGAAGAAAAGTTCAGACAGACTGAGGCTTATTACAGTGGGGAGACTAGACCCTATCAAGGGGCATGAATTTGCAATTGAAGCCGTAAATAAAATTAAGAATAAGGGATATAAAATTAAATTATTAATAATTGGCGAAGGAGATCATAGGGAGCTACTGGAAAATAAGATTCAAAACTTACAATTGGAAGAAGATATACAGCTACTGGGAAGAAGAAATCAGGAAGCTGTTAAATATTATTTACAGCAAAGCGATGTTTTTTTATTTACATCGGTACCTTTAAAGGACGGAAGAAGAGAAACCCAGGGTTTGGCAACTTTAGAAGCACAGGCCTGTGGATTACCGGTAGTAGCTTTTAATTCCGGAGGAATTAAATATACCTTTAGAAATGGGGAAAATGGATTTTTATGCAAGGAATTTGATGTAGATTGTTTAGTAAAAAATATTGAATTACTTTTTGAAAAAAAAATAAGAATTGAAATGGGTAAAAGAAGTAGAGTCAACGTTCAAAAATTTTCTCTAAAGAACATTGAATATCAATGGGCTCAAATATATAATGAACTATGACCAAGCCTTTAGTTTCAATAATTATACCTTGCTACAATAACTGGGAAAACATCGAGGAAGCCGTTGATTCGGCTTTAGCTCAGGATTATCCAAATACTGAGATCATAATAATTGATGATGGCTCTAATGATAAGACTAAGGCTATTTTACAAAAAATAGAGCCAAAAATTTCCAAGCTGATCACCCAGGAAAATAAAGGTGCTAGTAAGGCCAGAAATGTAGGGATTGCTCAAGCTTCGGGGAAATATATTCTGCCCTTAGATAGTGATGATTATTTTGAATGCAGCTTCTGCAGTAAGGCAATAGAAATAATTGAAAATGATGAAAAAATAAAGTTAGTGACCTGTTATATTAGAAGGTTCGGAAAAAATATTCAGGATTTTATCCTAAAGTATCCTGATTCAGAACTAAAGGATTTTCTAAAATATAATCATGCCATTGGGAACTCCCTTTTTAGAAAGACTGAATGTGAGAAAGTTGGTGGTTACGATGAAAAAATGAAAAAGGGTTATGAAGACTGGGAATTCTTTATTCGTCTTCTTTCGAATGGAGGTAAATCAATTTGTATAAAAGAACAATTATTTCATTATAGGTTAAGAGAGAGTTCTAATACTGCGACTGCCAATAGAAATAAATATGATCTTTTAAAATATATATACTTAAAACATAAGGATTTATATGTTAGACATTATGAGTTGTTAATAGATCATAATCTGGAAAGATTAAAATTCGTAGAAAATTCAGAAAAAAGAATTTATAAAAAACCAGAGTATAGGATTGGAGAATATATACTGTGGCCAATAAGAGGGATTAGAAAAATTTTCACATTCTAGACTTTATTTTTAATAACTCAATTGGAACTCTAAGGATATCCACCAATCGTATTTTAGAATCTAGTTGCTCACTCCATTTTCGTAAGGGGACTTCAAGAAGTTTATTTTCATAAATTTCATGTTGTTCATTTTTGAGCCTGTACAATAATTCCAGGTCAAAGATCCATTTGGATATAAACTGTTCTCTGAATAAGAATTGCGTAGTCTCAACTTTAAAAAATTTCGCTCCGCATTGAGAATCATAAGCCCTGATCTTTAATGTTGTACTGGCGATAGTGGCAAATACTCTACCCATATAGTGCCTGGGCAACCTTCTATGAATATGAGTGCCAAGCCTTTTTACCCGGGAACCGATCACGACTTCATATCCCTCATCAAAGGAGGCTAGCAAATAAGGAATTTCCTCTAAGGGTGTAGCAAGATCAGCATCTAAATAACCTATAATTTCAAAGTATCCGGTATCTACCATCTTTAAAAACCCCTGCCTGATAGCCTCTCCTTTGCCGGAGTTTATTTCCAGGTTTATAAGCGTCACTTTTTTATTAGCTTTTCTCTTGAATTCAGTGATTAATTTAGCAGTGTCATCCTTACTTCCGTCATTTACAAAGCAGAAATGATAAGAATTATTAATGATAAAATTTAAAAATTTTGAAGAGTCCAGTCTCTGCTCTTCATTATAGCACGGAATGATTATACAGGTTTTTTGCATACGATATAATTGGAAAGTCCTGGAAGTCTTATCCCCATCTTTTTTAGACCTTTTTGAATTTTATAATCGCCGATCAGTATATTTTTAATTAGATGGGTCAGGAAGGGATTTCCATTCCAATTCCCAACATCGGTGCCGTTCTTATATCGTTGAACCCCTGTAATTTTTTCTTTCTGAACCGATAAGAAACGTGGTGCTAAAAGACTTAGGAAAAAATACCCATTTTCAATTTCCCTAAGATCACATTTTTTTACCAATCTTAGCAGGGTTTTATTCGTATATCTTCTATAGTGTCTTAAATAAGTATCGTGGGAAAAAAACAGTTTTTGATAAGCGGGAACCGTGATAATAAAGATGGTATTTTTATCTATATATTTACTAAAGCTTAGGCTTTTTAAAAAATTCTCGTCATTTTCAATATGTTCCAGTACATCCATAAGGAAAACCAGGTCGAAGCTAAGATTATTTGGAAGCTTATTAATTGAATTAAAAATTTTTATGTCCGTCTTTCTATGTGCTTCGATAAATTCTTCAGAAAAGGCAATATCTACAGCATAGCAGGTAGACTTTGGTTCCAGTTCTTTGAACTTTTGAATAAAAAAAAGATCGCCACATCCAAGATCAAGGATATTTAAATTGCGATTAGTTATATAAAATTTAGATAAATCCCTCACCACTTCAAATCGTGCAAGTTCCCAGGGATGTCTTTTATTTGAATTACCTTTCTCTAACAGGTCCATGTTTCAAATAAACGAAATATCTTTAAAACCTGATTTAAATTTTAAAACTGTCTCAATTGAAAATAAAAAGATTTCCCCATTTTGTTAGAGATCATAATTTGAACCTCATTGCGACTTTATTATTCTTTTTTTTTATATTCTACTTGCTCTTTATATATGAGATAGGACTTGCAGATAGTGCCGACTTTAGTAGGGTTATAGATAGATTAGGATTAGGCAGGCCTTTTTCAGATGCTTCCCAGAACTTTTTCAATTATTTTAATTTAGAATATCCGATTATTTCAGACCAATCTATCCCTCTTGATTTTAGTCAGTTAATTGGCTCCCTGGCTTTATTTTTAAATAAAATTTTCTATTCACAAACGAATTTTAGTATTTATTTTCTCTCGGGTATTTATTTGCTACTATACACTTCTGGATATTTTCTATTATTAAGAAACACTACACATTATTTTAAAAAGAAAGGTGCCCGTGTAGGCTTTATGCTTTTTGCCGGGCTTTTATTTTCAGACATTTTGTTTATTAGTTATTTCAATAGTTTTTATCAGGAAAGCATATTTTTAATTTCCTTATTATTTGTTTTAGCATTGAGTTTAGCAAGAAAACTCAATTATAACTTTTTATTCATAGCTCTCTTAGTTTTAAGCCTAAGTAAAATGCAAAATCTGGTTTTTATTTTGTTACCCATTGGACTGGTAGCTCACAGATGGCAAAAGCTTAATAGGACTTTATTATTAATTTCGTTCTTGGTATTTAGTTCAATGATATTCTTACAACTAAAAACGCAGCAAAAGACGAATGAGGCAAATATCTATGAGGCTGTTTTTCTAGGAGTATTGCTAAAAGCAGATTTAGAGTCACAAAAAAAACTTCTATCCGATTTCAATTTAAATGATCTAAATTACTTAAAGAATGTTGGCCGCGGTTATTGGAGACAAGGGAATGAACTATATGATTATGGTCTTGCAGAAGATTTTTATGGCCGAATAAGTAATTTTACAGTGTTGCAAATGTATTTTGAGAATCCGAAACTATTCTTTAAAACAGGTCTCGAAGGATTAAAGGTTTTAGCAGTCAGTTCTGCACAACCGGAACATCTTGGGAATTTGAGCCGGGAAGATTCGGTAGATGGTAAAAAAATCAGGGTTTTAAGTTTATTAGGTAAAATTTTACATTTAATTCTATGGCCGATCTACATTTTAATTTCCATCTTTTACGTGGCTTTTATTAAAAGTGAGAATGCTGAAAATAAGCTAATGTTTCATTTGCTATATTATATCCCTCTTGTATTTTGCGCTAATTTTATTAGTGGAGGCATAAATGATTTTATAAAACACAACCTGTCCTTATATTTTATGATTTGTTGTTTACTGCTTATTTTTTATATCAGTTTAAACAATAAATTAAAAAAAGATGAAATAGTACATTCTTAATTTATTGAAATTTAATTTCAACAAATGAATCCAGACCAAGTTTTTATTTTACTAGCTACCTATAATCGTGCTCACCTAGTTACGGAAACACTTCAGTCTATACAGAATCAAACTTATAAATATTGGCAATGTATTATTGTTGATGACTTCTCCAGTGATGATACGCCAAAAGTCGTCCAGGAATTTATAGCAGACGATCCCCGATTTAGTTTTTATATCAAAACAGAACCTTATGCAAAGGGTTTGTCTGGTTCAAGGAATTACGGGTTGGACCTGGCTCAACAAAAAGGAGCAAAATTTATCCAGTTTTTCGATGATGATGATGTCGTGCATCCTCTTAATTTAGAAGTTACTTTGGATGCAATTTTAAAGGGCGATTATGATTTTTGCCATTTTATAAGACATGCATTTAAAGGTGATTTTAATCATAATTTTAATTTAAACAAGTGCTATGAAAGTACGGAGCTTAATGAAAACCATCTATTAAAAATAATTTCTGGAGAAATTTGCTTCAACTCCTGTCAGATATTATGGAGTCTTGATGCAATAGGGAATGAACGATTCAATGAGAAACTCCATTATGCGGAGGAATGGGAGTTTTTTACACGTATTTTAACTTATCCATTTCGTGGTATTTCAGTAGATAAGGTTTTGTATTTTGCTAGGAAACATACTGAATCTAATACTGGTGAATTTTGGAAAGGAAGCGACCTTAGATCAAGTTCAAATTCACTTGCTATAAAACTTGTTATTGAGCATTTATTTCAAAATAATCTACTCTCCAAAAAAATGGAAAGGCATTTTTTTCAACTGAGCGTTTTCCATAAAGATGAGTCTGTTCTCTCTAGTCTTCTGAAAAGGATGAAGAGTAAAAAAGATAAAATAAAATATCGTTTTTTTTATAAAATTTATCCTGTCATGTCATTTGCTCATAAAAGGAAGAAGAGGATTAAAGCACGATTGAAAGAAATATTTTAAAACTAAATTCCTCTTAAAAATCTTAACTATAGTAATCCCATATTATAAAAAAATTCTTCTCTAGAACACTCGAATCTTTAAAGAACCAAACAAATAAAAAATTTACAGTGTTTGTAGGTGATGATGCCAGCCCGGAGGATCACCGGTCTATATTATCTCATTTTGATGATAATTTTAATATTCAATATAAACGCTTTGGTTCTAATGTAGCCTTCCCTAAAAATTTAAGAAATTCATTAAGCGAGAACATTTTTCAAACATCCATTGTGAAAACTGTAGGATTTAAATCTTTCCTGTTAGGACGGCATTCTGATGATCTAGGGGTGCTTGAATTTTCTATACATGGATCATCAAAAATTTTTTATTCTAATACCGCTGTGGTTTTATTAGGCTTACCGATTTAAGTATATCTGGCAACAAAAATATGGACAGGTTAAAAAACATAGCTTCATATCGCTTTTATAAATACTTACTTTTAAATTATTTACCTTATTTTGAAGCAGATTTCAAATTTCTTCTATTCAAAAAGTTGGAAAAGAGCATTCTTAACAATAGAAGTAATGGATCCTTATTTTTTAATATATTACTATTTTATTTAAAACAGTTATTTGTTAAAGAATTTTACAATTTTTAAAACGATACTTAAAAAGCTTTAGTTTTTAATGCAGAAAATATTAATAACCGGCGGCGCTGGGAATATTGGTAGTGCTCTTGCACTTGAGTTGGCGAAACAAAGAGATAATTTAGTAGTAATTGTTGATAATTTACTAACCGGTTCCAGAGCCAAAATTCCAAAAGTAAATAACATTAGGTTCATACATGCGGATGTTAATGTTCTAAATCAAATTAAGTCTGTTTTTGATCAATTCAAGTTTGACTATGTATTTCATTATGCTGCCGTAGTTGGCGTTCAGCGAACATTAAATAACCCCATTAAAGTACTTGAGGATATTGAAGGAATTAAAAATATATTAAAACTATCTAATGACCATAACGTAAAAAGAGTGTTTTATGCCAGTTCTTCAGAAGTTTATGGTGAACCATTTGAATTTCCGCAGAAGGAACAAACTACACCATTAAATTCGAGGTTACCCTATGCTATAGTTAAAAATGTTGGAGAAGCCTTTTTCAAATCCTTTCAAAAGGAGTACGGTTTAAACTATACTATTTTTCGTTTTTTTAATACTTATGGTGTGAATCAAAGTGAGGACTTTGTAATTCCAAGATTTATTTCTGCGGCTATAAATAACGAACCCATCAAAATCTATGGAAAAGGTTCACAATCCCGTACTTTTTGCTATGTAGAGGATAATGTTGAGGTTACACTAAGGTCAATGACCAGCAAGCTATGTGAAAATGATTTATTAAATGTGGGCAGTGATATTGAGGTTAGTATTCTCGAGCTTGCTCAAAAAATTATTGAACTGACTAATTCTAAATCTCAGATAAAATTTCTTCCTGCTTTAGAAGAGGGAGACATGACTCGTAGATGTCCTGATATTAGTAAAATGAAAAACATATTAAAAAGAGATTTAATATGTTTGGAGTCTGGTCTTAAAAAATTAATTAAATCATATGAGGATAGGCAGTAATCCAGAAAAGTTTAAAAAAGAACTCGAAACAGAAATCTATCACAGAGTAGTAATACCGGTTTATATACCTCACTTTGAGGACTACTTTAAAGATGCACTAGAAATTTTCAAACTAAATATCCATTCACTTTTAAAAACCTGCCATGAAAAGACTAGGATAACACTGTTTAACAATAATTCCCATTCATTAGTAAAAGAATATCTAGACGAATTATACCGTGATAATGAAAAGATAGACCAGGTTTTCCATTCCAAAGAAAATTTGGGAAAGATAAATGCTATTCTTTCTGCAGTAAAGGGAAATCTGGAGCCATTAATAACTATTGCAGATTCAGATGTCATGTTCAAACATAATTGGCAAAAGGAAGTAGAGAAAATATTTATAAACTTTCCAAAAGCCGGACTTGTAAGTCCGGTTCCAAATAGTGTTTCTTACAAATATTATACTGCGAATAATTTTTTTGATGCTGTTTTTGGAAGTTCAAAATTACGATTTCAAAAAGTTGTTGAACCATCAGAGATGCAGCGTTTCGAAGATAGTTTAGGCCCAGAAGTCTCGTTGTTTTCAGAAAAGCATCTCGAAAAATATTTAACACTATCAAGGAAAGGTTTTAGAGCAGTTATGGGAGCAGGACATTTTGTAGCTACGATAAGGAGAGAAGTATTCGATAAAGGGACCAATTCGCCTGCATTCATCAAGATTCAGGGTGGTGTGGAAAATAAATTCATAGATAAACCAAACGAGGATCTTGGATTGCTTAGATTATCAACCATGTCTAATTATGCGTATCATTTAGGAAATGTGACCGAAGACTGGATGTTTGAAGAGTTCCAAAAAATTTCAGAAAATAAACCAAATTCCTTTACTGAATATTCAAATACAAATTTTTTAAAGACAAGTAAACTTAAGATAAAGATTGGAAAGGCCTTCAGAAAAATCCTTCTTAGTAAATTTCTGAAAAAAAAATATTTCAAAATGATAGGACTGGATGATGGAAAAAATTATTAATAGTAAATATTTATTCTGTTTTGGTACCCGCCCTGAAGCCATAAAAATGGCACCGGTTATTCATGAGCTAAAAAAGCAGAAAATCATTTTTAAAGTTTGTGTAACGGCACAGCATAGGGAAATGCTGGATCAGGTTTTAGATTTCTTTGAAATCACTCCAGATTATGATCTTGATTTGATGAAAGCCGGACAAACTCTTAATGGGTTAAGTTCATCTATTTTTAGCGGGATAGATGAGGTATTTGATGATTGGTTGGGACTTCGACAAGCTCAGTCTGACAGGGATGGACTTCGACGCTTCGATAAGCTCCACTTCGACAGGCTCAGTGGGGCTGAGGGAAATGGCCTTCGACAGGCTCAGTCTGGACTTCGACAAGCTCAGTCTGGACTTCGACAAGCTCAGTCTGGACTTCGACAAGCTCAGTCTGACAAACAAGGTCTTCGACGAGCTCAGTCTGACATGGTGCTTGTACATGGGGACACTACTACGGCCTCTATGATTGCGCAGGCAGCATTTCACAGGCAGATAAAAGTTGGACATGTGGAGGCGGGGTTACGCACCTATAACAAAACTTCCCCCTTTCCTGAAGAGATCAACCGTCAGCTAATCAGTAGAATTGCAGATGTTCATTTTACTCCTACAGAGAGAGCCAATACCAATCTTTTAAAAGAAGGAATTCCAGCAGAGCAAATAATATTGACGGGAAACACGGTGGTAGATGCGTTGCATTGGGCGGCAGAAAGACTATCGGGAAAAGAGCTTGCTCAGGAAATCATAGAATTAAAAACTTTATTAAACAATGAAAAGAAGCTAATTCTTGTTACTGGTCACCGTCGGGAAAATTTTGGAGAAGGTTTGGAAGAAATAGGAGAAGCCTTACTCGAATTATCAAGTTATCCTGATGTTGAAATTATTTATCCGGTGCATCTCAATCCCAATGTCAAGCATCCGGTGCAAAAGATGTTGGGAAATAAACCTGACATCCATTTAGTTTCACCGGTCGCTTATCCAACCATGCTATGGTTGATGCAAAGAGCTGAAGTAATTATTTCCGATTCCGGAGGAATCCAGGAAGAAGCTCCTGCTTTTGGAAAACCTGTTCTGGTTACACGTGAATTTTCTGAGCGGATGGAAGGAGTGGAAGCCGGTTTTTCTGTGCTCGTAGGTACCAATAGGAGTAAAATCGTAGAGCAAACCACTCGTTTACTGAACAATCCACCAGACCTAAAAAAGAAGCCGAATCCTTATGGAGATGGTAAGGCTGCGGAGAGGATTGTGGGGTTTTTGAAGGATTTGTATTAAATCAGGATTGGGATTGCTTCAGTCGCGAAAAAGCTCCTTCGCAATGATCATTGAGAGGGCAGTGAAACGCAATGCGGCAACCTTAATAGAATCTACAGCAAAGGCAGGAGATTGCTTGTCGCAAGAGCGCACCTTCGCAAAACAACAATAGCGACCAGTCATTGCGAGCGCAGAGCAACGAAGCGCTGCAATCTCAAAGTCGTTAGTACAAATTATTGTTCGGGAACGTAATTGCATTATCTATATCTGATTTAAAATCTTTATTTTCGCTTTAAACTCATTAACAGTGCCCAAACAAAAGAAAATTCTGGTCGTTGCTGAATCCATTGACGTAGAAGACAGCAGTGGTTCTAAAGCTAACGTGGCATTGATTCTGAATTTAAAGGATGCCGGATTTGAGGTGTTGGTTTGTCATTATACGCGAAAAGAAATTCAGCTGCCGGGAATACAATGTATAGCCATAAAAGAGAGAAGGTGGAATGCGGTTTTTCTGTTAAGCAGGATACAGAGAAAACTTCAGCACGGACTAAAGATAAACCTGGCGAAACATCTGGAACCAGTTTTTGGCTTCTCCTTTACATTTTTTAATGACGTAAAAAGTATAGCTTCAGCTTTAAAAGGTGAGAAACAATTTAATCCGGATATTGTCCTGACCTTAAGCAAAGGAGCCAGTTTCCGACCGCACTATGCCTTGTTAGATATTCCAAAACTTCACAACAAATGGATGGCTTATATCCATGATCCCTATCCGTTTCACTATTATCCTGAACCTTATAAATGGTCGGAACCGGGATATGAACAAAAGATCAAATTCTTTGGGCAGGTTTCACAAAAATGCCGCTGGGCAGCTTTTCCGTCTTTACTTTTAGCCGAATGGATGGGGAATTATTATCCTGCTTTTCATAAGAAAGGTGCAGTAATTCCACATCAGATGAGGGCAGAGAATGAGCCAGTGGAGGTGCCAATGTATTTTGATCCTGAAAAATTTAATTTATTACATGCAGGAAACCTTATGAAACAAAGGGATCCATTTCCTTTAATACAGGCTTTCCAGATTTTTCTAAATAAGAATCCAGATGCCTCTTCTAAATCCCGTTTACTGCTAGTGGGTAGCGCGTCTTATCACATTTCAGCTTTAAGGAAGAAAGAACAGGAAATAGAACAACTCGTGGTGAGTGAGGGGTATGTTCCTTATAACCTGGTTATTAAAATGCAGGAGAAAGCATCTGTGAATATTATCTTAGAATCGGTTGCTGAAGAGAGTCCTTTTCTGCCGGGAAAATTTCCACATTGTGTTGCTGCCAACAGGTCAATTTTACATTTGGGGCCGGAGAAAAGCGAAGTGAGAAGGTTACTGGGATCCGACTATGAACATTATGCCGAAGCTGATGATATGGAAATGATATCTGCAAAACTGGAACAGCTATATGTAAAATGGAAAGCCGATCCTGAATCTTTACGGTTAAACAGAGAGGATCTGCATTTGTATCTTTCGACAGATTACTTGAAGAAAGAAATCAATAATCTTATTTAAAAGAGATGGAGGCTTCAGTACTAATTGTTTCAAATAACAGATCAGCAGAACTCCATAGGACTTTAAAGGTGCTTCAGGAATATCTGATTTTTGATCGTCATGAAATCCTGGTGCTTTTGGATGGGTGCACAGATGATTCAGAGAAGATTATCGAACTTTATCCTCAGGTGAAGTGGGAGATTTCAGAAGGAAATTTAGGAGCATCAAAAGCGAGGAGCATTTTATACAGTAAGGCGAAGGGAAAGATTTTGTTTGGCTTTGATGATGATGCCCATCCGTTACAAAAGGATTTTATTAAAATTTCAGAAAAGCTTTTTGCCAGAAATCCTAATGTAGGAATCATTGCGTTTAAAGAAATAAAAGGAATATTTGAATCAGATGATGACATTCCGCAGTATCTAAAACAAAAGAAGGACGATTATCTGGTAAAGGATTTCCTTGGCTGTGGTTTTGCAATAAAAAAAGATATTTATAACAGGACCCGGGGATTTCCGATATGGATTGATATCTACGGAGAAGAAGTGTGTGTAGCAATGGAGACACTTGAATTAGGTTATGATTTATTATTTACGTATCAAGTTGCTGTCAATCATCGCACACAAAGGCAGAAGAAAAATATTGCCGGGGCTAACTATTTCCGGTTTGGAAAGCAATTAAAAAATACGGCTTCCTTTTATTTAGTATATTATCCTTTTCCACTTGTATTAAAAAAAATAGGCAGATTGTATATTTCAAATTTCCAGAAATATGCATTAAAAGATTTTAGATTTTTAAAAGAATATTTTAAGGCCTTAGGATTAAATATTCTAAACCTGAAAAACATTTTGTCATATCGCAAGCCGGTTTCTGAAGAAACAATAAAAAGATTTAATAAGCTTTCAAATCCATCTTATTAATTAATGACTACTTATCTGAAAAAAGCGATTAATATAGTCATAATACCAGCTCGTGGAGGCTCCAAAAGACTGCCGGGGAAAAATACATTACCACTAGATAGTATACCATTAATTGTTCACAGTATTAATTATGCCAGGGCAAATAATAATATTTTGGACCGTATAATTGTTTCTACAGATGATGCCAAAATAAAAGAAATTTCTATAAAAGAAGGAGTTGAGGTCATAGACCGTCCTGAAAACTTAAGCACAGATACCTCGAATACCATTTCGGTTTTAAAGCACGTACTTGAAACGATTAAAGAAGAGGTGGAAAATGTAATTTTATTACAGCCCACTAATCCCTTACGGCCAGAAAATCTTTTGACAGAAGCTTTTCAAAAATACAAAGAGATTAATTGCGATAGTTTGATGACGGTCACCAGGAGCTATCAAAAGTTTGGTAAAATAGAAAATCAACGATTCGAGCCGTTCAATTACGAGATGGGACAACGTAGTCAGGATCTTGATCCGCTATATTTTGAAAACGGCTTACTCTATATCACAAAAGCATCTTTAATATTAAATAAAAAAATATTAGGACCAAATAATTTTCCGTTTATTGTGGACCATCCTTTTGCGGGAGTTGATATTGACTTTAGAGAAGATCTTGACTATGCTGAATTCCTATTGGAAAGAGCAAAAAAATAGAGAAGAATGAAACCATTTATAGAAATAGCCGGACGAAAAATTGGAGAGGACTATCCTCCTCTGGTTATTGCTGAAATAGGTATAAACCACGAAGGTTCTTTAGAAGTCGCTAAGGAGATGGTTGATGCTGCCAAACGTGCCGGAGTCGAGATGGTAAAACATCAGACACATATAGTGGAAGACGAAATGTCCGCAGCGGCCAAGAAGGTTATTCCCGGAAATGCAGATGTCTCTATCTATGAAATTATGGAACGTTGTGCTTTAAATGAAGCGGATGAGTTAAGTTTAAAGCAGTATGTTGAAGATAAAGGAATGATTTTTATCTCCACTCCGTTTTCAAGGGCAGCTGCCAATCGGCTACAAAAATTTAATGTACCCGCATTCAAAATAGGAAGTGGGGAATGCAATAATTATCCTCTGCTGGAGCATATAGCATCTTTTGGAAAGCCGGTGATATTAAGCACCGGAATGAACAGTATCTCCAGTGTGCAAAAAGCGGTAGCCATTTTTGATGAAGCAAATGTGCCTGTGGCATTATTACATACCACTAATTTATATCCTACCCCAATCCACTTAGTTAGGTTAGGAGCAATGTCACAGCTGCACGAAGCTTTTCCTGACAAAGTATTCGGACTCTCAGATCATACGCTAAACAACAATTCCTGTCTTGCAGCAGTAGCATTGGGGGCTTCCATTTTGGAAAGACATTTTACAGATCATATGCAGCGAACCGGCCCGGATATCACCTGTAGTATGGACGAACAGGCCTGCCGGGAATTGATAAAAAATTCAGCTGAAATTGCCCTTATGCGGGGAGGTGAAAAAAAACCGGCAGCAGAGGAGAAAGTGACTATAGACTTTGCCTTTGCCACTGTTTGCACCATTGCACCGGTCAAAAAAGGGGAAATCTTGACAAAAGATAATATTTGGGTGAAAAGACCTGGCAGCGGTGAGATTCCGGCCGCAAAATTTAAAGAGCTTCTGGGGAGAAAAGCCGACACAGATATTGATGATGATGTTCAATTGCGCTGGAAAGATCTTGCTGTTTCTTAGCAAGAAATCAATGACACCATAATGAAGAAAATTGCATTTTTAACCGGCACTCGCGCAGACTTTGGCAAGATAAAATCGTTACTCCAAATTCTGCAGAACCATAAGAATTTTGAAGCGCATATTTTTGTTACAGGAATGCACCTTATAGAGAAATATGGCTATACGCTTTACGAAATTGAAAAATGCCGGTTTAAGAACATCTATGAATTCAGTAATGAAACTTCTGAAGCTACAATGGATCTCACCCTGGCAAGAACCATAGAAGGTTTTTCTGCTTATGTGAAAAGACTGAAGCCGGATCTCATTGTAGTTCATGGAGATAGGGTGGAGGCACTTGCCGGGGCTATTGTAGGGTCTTTAAATAATATTCTGGTAGCGCATATTGAAGGAGGGGAAGTTTCGGGTACCGTTGATGAACTCATCCGACACTCTATTAGTAAATTAAGTCATGTACATTTTGTTTCGAATGAAACTGCAGAAAACCGACTGGTGCAAATGGGAGAACTCAAAGAATCTATTTTTAATATAGGCTCTCCCGATGTGGATATAATGTTTTCAGAAAACCTTGCATCTTTGGAAGAGGTGAAGAAATACTACGAAATTCCTTATGAGAAATATGCGGTGGCTATGTTTCATCCTGTTACCACAGAATATGAGAAGATGTCGGAATATGCAGAGAATTTTGTAAATGCCTTATTGGTAGATAATAGTAATTATGTGGTTGTTTATCCCAATAATGATCTGGGGAGTGAATTAATTTTAAAAGAGTATGAGCGGTTAAAGGATAATGAAAGATTTAAAGTTTTTCCATCCATACGATTTGAATATTTTCTGGTGCTCCTTAAAAATGCCCAATTTATAATAGGTAATTCAAGTGCGGGTATTCGTGAGGCTCCTTATTATGGGATACCAACTATAAACATTGGTACCCGACAGGAAAACAGGTCGCTGCACACTCATATCCTGAATACTTCATATATGCAGGAAGATATTCTGAACGCATTAAAAGCACCCCACCCAGTTACAGAAAAGTACATTCCGGCTTTTGGTACCGGTAAGAGTGATAAAAAGTTCCTGGAGTCCCTGAGTTCATCAGAATTCTGGAGTATTAATCATCAGAAGCAGTTTAGGGATATATAAAATTCTCCCGTGTCTTCTATAATTCACGGTTAGCAGAATAACTGTTGATTTCTTTTATTTTTGCCGTTAAACTATGTTTCTTTATATATGCGGAACAAGCAAAGTATGAATAAAACTCTTGGGCTGGTCATTACGGATGGTGTAGGCTACAGAAATTTTTGTCTAAGTGAATTTCTCAGCGAGGCATCTGTACGATTTGAGAATGTTATTATTTACTCCGGTTTGCCTGTATCTGTATTTGAGTCACATAATTCCAACAATATCAAAGTTGTAGAATTACCTGTTTTTGTAGAGCCTTTTGGAACATGGTTCTGGCGAAAGTTTAAAGAAGTGGCACATTTGCAGTTGCACAAAAAATTCTTCGGAATTAATGATAATTTAGAAGCAAATAAAAGCAGCAGTAATTCAAACCGTGGAAAAGCTACGAGACTTATCTACAATCTGACACGCCACTTTCATTCTGAAAATTTTATAGGGTTCCTTGAAAAGAAACAATTGACTTCACTTGCGAATCATCAGGTTTCCAGGGAATGTTTAGAATTTTTAAAGACTGATCGCCCTGATTTTCTATTCTTTACTCATCAACGTCCTCCTTATGTGGTCCCTATGGTATTTGCTGCAAACAAGCTAAAGATAAAGACGGGCTCTTTCATTTTTAGCTGGGACAACTTGGCATCTAAAGGAAGAATGGCAGCGCCTTTTGATTCCTTCCTGGTCTGGAGCGACTTAATGAAAGAGGAGTTACTATATTTCTATCCCAGGACATCCCGCCATGCATTGAGGGTGGTCGGGACTCCGCAGTTTGAGCCTTATGTAATGCCTGAATATCAAATGGAAAAATCGGAATTCTATCAGAAGCACGATTTGTCATCAGATAAGAAGACAATCTGTTACAGTTGCGGGGATATTTCGACCAGCAGGAATGATGAACTTTATATAGAAATAATAGCTACTGCTATTTCTGAAGGAACAATTTCTGAACCTGTGAATTTATTCGTACGGACTTCCCCTGCGGAAGAACCTGAAAGATTTAATTTTCTAAAAGAAAAATTTCCTTTTATTCGGTGGAATTATCCAGACTGGTTCATTTCAAGAAAAGATCATCCAGAACCCTGGTCACAGAGGGTGCCTTCAGAAAGTGATTTGGTGGATCTACGAGGTATTTTAAGTTATTCCGATTTGAGTATTAATATGTGTTCCACGATGAGCCTGGACTTTATGTTATTTGATAAACCTGTTATTAATCCTGTTTTTGGTAATGAACAAAATGGTTTATATAATGATCAGCGGTTTTTAAAATATGCTCATTATGAGAAAGTAGTACAAAGTGGCGCAGTTGCAATTGCTAAAAATGAAGAGGAGCTGCTACGGGAAATAAATTTCAGCTTAAAAAATCCCAACGCCCGCCTTAAAGAACAAAAAGAGTTACTTAAGCTACAAATAGGTAAGCAGTTGAAGGGAACCAGTCAAAGAATAGCTAAAACTTTAAAAGAATTTTCAGAAGATTGAGCAACGGGAAACACATAGCGGTGATTTGCAACTATGAACTGAAACCGAACCGGATTGGAGGAATGGACAGGTTTTTTGTGGCATATGATCGTGCCTGTAAAGCAAAGGGATTTCAGGTTGATTGGTTCTTTAGTAATTCCACACCACACAGGTTTTATATAAATCTGACTGTTTATGCTTCTGAAGAACTTTCTGCAGAAGATCAGTATTTGAGTAGAATAGCCTCAGAAAAATATGATATCGTCGTTACCCATTTCCTGGCTTTATGCACTTCCTTTTATAAACGACTAAAAGAAAAAAATCAGCCTTATATAATTGCGGTAGATCATAATCCGCGTCCGCTGAAAGGTTTTCCGTTAAAAAAAAGAATTAAAAATAGGTTAAAAGGTATAATTTACTCCAGATATATCAATCAGTTTGTAGGGGTTTCAAAATATACCAAAGACTGTATATCTAATGATTACGGACAGTTTCTAAAGAAGAAAACTACTATAATTTATAACGGAATTGATGCTTCCATTTATTTGAAAAGGACAGAAGAGAACCCGGGTAAGTTTATTGTTGCTTCCCATTTAAGGGAATCAAAAGGAATTCAGGATTTGATTGAAGCCGTAAATTTATTTTCTGAAGAAAAAAAGCAGTTACTGAAAATTGACATTTTTGGAGTAGGTCCTCTGGAAACCCGACTAAAAGAGATGGTGAGGGAATATAAACTGGAGCCGCAATTTAGCTTTAGGGGCAGTACCTCAAATTTACCGGATTTGTTACAAAATTATTCATTCTTACTGCAACCTACGTATATGGAATGCTTTAGCTTGTCCATATTAGAAAGTCTTGCTGCCAATCTCCCTGTGATAACCACTCCCGTGGGGGGAAATCCGGAAATTATTGCAGAGGGCAAAAACGGATTTATCTTTAAGACGGGAGATATTAAGGCTTTATCTTCCATTTTGGAAAAAGTACTACAGGAAAAGCTGACCATTTCTGAGGATGTGAGTACACTAATTAAAAATCAGTTCCCGCTCGAAAAAATGGTAAAAGAACATATTAACCTGCTGCCATGCACATAGGATTTCTCACCCCAGAATATCCACATTCCCAATCAACTCCTTCCGGTGGTTTGGGCACTAGTATTAAAAACCTGGCTTCTTCCCTCATACAGAAAAAGATTAAAGTGAGTGTTTTTGTTTACGGCCAAAAGCAGGACCTGAAATTTGAAGAAAACGGCATTTCATTTTGTTTTATAAAACAACGTAAGTACAGCTTCATGGGCTGGTATCGCTACAGAAAATATCTTCAGAAAGTTCTTAATTCTCAAATTGAGAAGGATAAAATAGAAATATTGGAAGCTCCCGACTGGACCGGAATTACTGCTTTTATGAAATTCTCCTGTCCACTTGATATTCGCATGCATGGTACGGATGCTTATTTTTGCAATTTGGAAGAAAGAAAACAGAAGTATAAGAATTATCTCTTTGAGAAGTCAGCTTTGAAATCTGCAGATGCACTTGTTTCAGTCAGTGCTTTTACTGCGGAAAAAACTAAAGAGATTTTCGAACTTGACCGGCCGGTTAAAATTATTCCGAACAGTATTGATACCGCACAATTTCTACCCTCAGAAAAATCCCCGATAAAGAACCGACTGCTGTATTTTGGAACGGTTATTCGAAAAAAAGGAGTGCTGGAATTGGCAATTATCTTCAATGAAGTGGTTTTAAATAATCCTAAAACAGAATTGTGGTTGATAGGAAAAGATGTAGTTGATATTTTTGAAAAGAGATCTACTCTAGAAATTTTTCGTGAAACACTAAGTCCTTTGGCAAAGGAGCAACTGAAATATTTCCCGGAGGTGAGCTACTCTGAAATAAAGGAACATATCGCTGAAGCAGCGGTGATCGTTCTGCCGAGTTTTGCCGAAGCTTTGCCCATGACCTGGTTGGAAGCCATGGCCATGGAAAAAGCTTTGGTGACTTCTAATATTGGTTGGGCAAAAGAAGTAATGATTGATGGAAAAACAGGATACACTGAAGATCCTAAAAATCACAAAGCTTATGCAGAAAAGATCCTGCATCTTTTAAATAACCCCGAAGAGGCAAAGTCCATGGGTAAAGCCGCCCGGCAGCAGGTTCTTAAAAAATTTTCAACGGAAGTTGTGGTACAGCAGAATATTTCTTTTTATAAGGAGTTAGTCATTGCGAGGGCGAAGCCCCACGCAATCTCATGAGGCAAACTCCAAACATGATAGGTACTCCCCACAAGTCATTGCGAGGCTTCAGCCGAAGCAATCCCGCTGCGTTGCACTCTGTCATTGCGAGGCTCAGTAGAGCCGTGGCAATCGCAAAGTCGGTAACCACACAATTGAAATACGCCATTGCGAGGCCGTCAGACCGAAGCAATCTCATGAAGCACACTTCTCACATGATGGCAACTCCCTCCACAATAGATTACTTCGCTTCGTTTTACTTCGCTCGCAATAGCGGTTAAAACATGGTTGGGGTACGCCATTGCGAGGCCGCTAGGCCGAAGCAATCCCATGAGGCACATTGCAAACACGTTGGAACTCCCTCCAAAAGATATTTCGCTCAGTTTTACTGCATCTGCAATGCTCCCTCTCCTTTGGAGAGGGCTGGAGAGAGGAAAAAATACTACTTTTGAAGAAATTTAATGTTTCCATATGATTCTCCTAATCCATGCGAAAGGAAAAAAAGTTGTCCGAGTTCTAAAGGACGGGCAGGAGCAATCTGTGGAAACTTCAGACTGTACAACAGCTTTTTGGGAAGTGGCAGAAAAATTTCCTGATGACATAATTGGCTGGTGTGAAAAGGAATTTCTGAAGGACATCAACCTCGATTCTTGGGAGTGTATTTTTCATCATCAGCTAATCATGGCTTCATATGGTTTAAAGACTACTTACCTGCCGGACAGCATCGGTTATGTAGATCAGCTGCCTTTTATCAATATAAACAGGAAAATAAAATATCCTACTTGGCAAATGAGCACAGATTTGGGTGGCATCTACGGAAGGGTGCTTCTTAGATTTAAAGAATTATATGGTAAAATTTCTGATTTTGGTTATTTCCTGAATGCTATAGCCAAAACCGGTCAGCAAAACGGCTTGTTCTGTTATAGTGATCCCGCTCTTACAAAAGCAGCGACAAACAATAATCCTGTTCCGGTTGCTTCCTATAGTCAATTGTTTTCATTTGTTCATCAGCATTATACAAGCTCCTGGACTAGCGTCCTTCAGTGGTGTTTGTGGAAATATGAAAAGAAAGCAGCAATGATGAGCTATTCTAAAGCTTTTGTTCAGAAAAAGAATTTCAGGGAGGATGTGGATTTATCGGATTTTATACCTGAAGCTTCCCAGAATTCTGATGACACATCTTTAGATGTAATTATTCCCACCCTTGGTAGGAAAAAATACCTCGAACAGGTGCTGAATGATCTGAAAGAACAAATTCTGAAGCCCCGGAATGTGATAATCATTGAACAGAATCCTGATAAAGATGCTGAATCTGAGTTAGCAGAAATTCTTGCTAAAGAATGGCCCTTCTTGATAATTTACCATTTCACCCATAAGACCGGCGCCTGTAATGCCAGGAATCGCGCCCTTAAGGAAGTGAAAAGTGATTGGATTTTTTTTGCTGATGATGATATCCGGTTGAAATCAGGATTATTGCACCAGGTTATAGAGGAGGCCGAAAAATACCAAATTTCGGCAGTAAATCTGAATTGTAAACAACCTGGAGAGGAAACAGTATTTCATAAGGTGAAGCAGTGGGGTAGTTTTGGAGCCGGAACGAGTATGGTTAAAACAAGGTATGCTGAAAAATGCCAATTCTCGAACATCTTTGAATTTGGATTTGGAGAAGATGCAGATTTCGGAATGCAACTTCGAAATAAGGGATGTGATGTTATTTATCATCCGGGGCTGCAGACGTTACATTTAAAAGCTCCTGTAGGTGGTTTCCGGGAAAAGCCGAAACTTCCATGGGAGCAGGGCGAAATTTCACCCAAGCCTTCCCCCACGCTAATGGCATATGCTATTAAACATTATACTCCGGAGCAAATAAGAGGGTATAAGGTTTCGCTGTTTATAAAATTTTATAGCCGACAACCCATTAAAAACCCGGTAAAATATCTCAGGCAATTAAATAAAAGATGGAAACTTAGTGAAGAATGGGCAACTAAGCTATTAAAGGAAAATGATTCTCCTGGTCTTCCTGTAAAATGAATTCTATTTACTACCTGATTGCTTTTTATATATTTGTGCAGCCCTTAACTCCAAATTTATTTAGAAGCCCGGAATGAAGTTCACTCTGATAATATGTACTTACCACAGGGCAAAGCCTTTGCTTAAACTTCTGAATTCTGTTGAAGAACAAACACTTTTTCCAGATCAAATTCTTATTATAGATGGTTCCAGGGATGAAGAGACTTGGAAGATGCTCGAAGGTTCTTCCTTTTCGAATCTTGAATATTTTAAAATTCCGGAAGAAAATCGCGGACTCACAAAACAGCGCAACTTCGGAATAAGAAAAGTTGCCAAATCTTCAGAAATTGTCTGTTTTCTGGATGATGATATTGTGCTGACTCCGCCTTACTTTGAAAATCTAATAAATACATATACTGAATTTCCAGATGCTTTGGGAGTGGGAGGCTATATTATAGAGGAGGTTAAATGGGAAAGAACTGAGAATAATGAACTTGAATTTGATGAATTTCAATTTAGTGGCTGGAAAAGAAAATTGGGAAGCAGGAATGTTTTAAGAAAAAAGCTGAATTTATTAAGTAATGAGCCGCCGGGTTATATGCCAAAAGCAGGCAATGGCTTTTCAACCGGATTTTTACCACCTTCCGGAAAAATATATCCGGTGGAGTTTTTTATGGGAGGAGTGGCTTCTTACAAGAAAAAATTGTTTAAACTAGTAAAGTTCTCAGAGTATTTCGAAGGTTATGGGCTTTATGAGGACATGGATTTGTGTTTGCGTGCTTCACAAGTTGGACAACTTTATGTTAATACGGATGCGCAGCTTTATCATAACCACGAAGAAGGAGGAAGGCCAAATAAATTCAAATATGGAAAGATGGTAGTAAGAAACGGGTGGTATGTGTGGCGGGTGAAATTTCAAAATCCGCCGCTGAAAGCGAAATTTAAATGGCATGCAACAGCATGCCTGCTTACGTTAATTAGGATAGGAAATGTACTTACCACTTCAGAAAAAAAATCAGCATTTACAGAAAGTATGGGGAGAATCTGGGGATGGTGGAGTTTGCTCTGGGATAAGCCAAAGGTTCAACTTTAAATGCGGAGGAGGTTCTTTACATATTTCGGATTTTTTTTACTGGCAGGGCTTTTCTTGTTATTAATTTTAAATTACTTCTACCCATATGTAAATCCTGTTGTCGGCAAATGGTCAGTGGGATATTCGTTTACAGATGAGGTGCTGAAAAAGCCAAATATCGATCGGGAGAATATCATTACGTATCCTGAAGTAGATAGTTTTCTGAAGAAAAGCGGACATTACATAGCTGACCCTTTTTTCATAGAAGATAAGGATACTTTTTATCTTTTTGTGGAGTTAAAGGGCGAAAATGATGCAGATATTGCCCTTTTTACTTCAGCTGAAGGGGAAAATTATAAATATAAAGGTGTTGTATTGGATGAAGATTTTCATTTATCATTTCCGCAGGTATTTAAACATAACAATGAATATTACATGCTTCCGGAAACCAGTCAGACCGGGAATGTGATTTTATATAAGTCGGCTGATTTTCCTTATAACTGGCAAAAAACCGATACCCTTATTAAAAACCGAAAATTAAAAGATCCGGCTATTTTATTATCCAAAGATCTGAATCTTATTGTTGCCGTAGACGATCACATGCAGCAGTACATGTTCACGGCAGATTCTCTTACCGGCCTTTGGAAAGAAGCAGAGAATTATACCGTTCGTTTGGGGAATGAAACCCGGCCGGGAGGAAGATTTTTCGAATTTAATGACAATCATTATTTGCCAATCCAGGACCGCAGGTATGGATATGGCTCGGCAATTTCTATTTTCAGGTTATCGAATATAGACAATCACCTGGAATTGGTCCGGGAGCAAAAAGAATATCTTGGTCCGCAGGAAAATATCAAGTGGTTTAACCGGGGGATGCATCAGCTGGATATTCAAAAAGTGGGTGCAGAATATTATATGGTTTACGACGGTGATTACAATATAGATGGGGAGGGTTACTTCCAGTTTAAGCGCAGCTTAAAATTTGTATATTCAGACTTCTACAATCTGTTTCAGTAATATGAAATTTGGAATTATCAGCTACATTTTGCACAAGGAGCAGGAAGGGAAATTCTATTCCTACGCTCCTTATATAAAAGAGATGAATATCTGGCTGAAATCTGCAGATAAACTACTAATCACAGCTCCAAAAATTTCCGGTGATCCCGCTGCCATTGAAACTTCTTATAATGAAGTTGATACGGAATTTTACCAAATCCCGGTCCTGAATTTTACAAATATCGCCCATAGCATAAACTCACTCCTCAAATTGCCGAAAGTTTTCTGGGGAATACTGAAGGTAATGCGGGAAGCAGATCATATTCATCTTCGTTGCCCCGGAAATGTCAGTTTAATCGGATGTTTTCTTCAGATCTTTTTTCCGAAGAAGCCAAAAACGGTAAAATACGCGGGAAATTGGGATCCTGAAGCCGTGCAGCCCTGGACGTATAAACTTCAGAAGAAAATTTTAAGTAATACCTTTTTAAGCCGAAATATTCAGGTTCTTGTTTATGGAAAGTGGCCAAATCAGTCGGCCAATATTATGCCTTTTTTCACTGCCTCTTTTTCAGAAACAGAAAAGAGGAAAATTGAAAAAAAAATCAGTTCTCCTTATCGATTTATGTTCGTAGGAAGCCTTGTGGAAGGGAAAAGACCAAAATTTGCCATTCAGCTTATTGAAAAACTTCAGAAAAAAGGAGTTGAGGTGAGACTGGATTTTTTTGGAGACGGCATCTTAAGAACAGAACTTGAAAATTATGTGAAAAAGAACAATTTGAACTCCTGCGTTACCTTCCACCGAAATATAAAGTTGAAGGACCTGAAAACGGAGTACGAAAATTGTCATTTTTTGATACTGCCTTCAAAAAGTGAAGGTTGGCCAAAAGCTGTTGCCGAAGCTATGTTTTTTGGATGTATTCCAATAGCGACAACTGTTAGCTGCGTGCCGTGGATGCTTGATTTCGGGAGTCGGGGTATTTTAATTCAGGATTTGGAGGAGGGAAAAAAAAGCAGAGAGAAGAGAATTGATACCGTGGAGAGTGGAGGGAGGAGAGCAAATAGCCGTTCTGAGTTAGAAGAAATCGTAAATAGAATAATTGAGCTCACAAAAGATCCGGAGAAGTTGGAGGAAATGTCTTTGACGGCACAAAAATGGAGTCAGCAATATACTTTGGAACGATTTGAAAGGGCAGCAAGGGAGATTTTGGGAGAGCAAACCCTAAACAACAAGCCCCAAACAACAAATGCCAAACAACAAACCCCGAAGCGAAAATCCACAACCGCGAATCCTAAATCTCTGCGGATCCTTCAACTAATAGATTCATTAAGACCGGGAGGAGCAGAAAAAATGGCCGTTGCTTATGCTAACACGCTTTGTGAAAAAAATCACCGTTCCTACTTATGTTGCACCCGGAAAGAAGGTTTGCTGAAAAAAGATCTTGCAGCTAATGTTGGATATTTATTTCTGAAAAAAAGAAATAGTCTTGATTTATTTGCTCTCCGGAAGCTAAAAAGCTTTGTTGAAAAGGAAAAAATTGAAATTATTCATGCGCACGGCACTTCCTATTTTTTGGCTGGCCTGCTAAAGCTTTTAGGAGTACCATTTAAGCTGGTATGGCACGATCATTATGGGGATAGTGAATTTTTGCAAAAAAGGTCTCTTCAGCCTTTGGCTTTCTTTTCGAGGTTTTTCGACGGAATAATATCAGTAAATTCAGATTTAAAAGATTGGGCGCTAAAAAACCTTCATTGTCCATTAGTTGTCTATATCAATAACTTTGTTGCTTCTCCTTCAGAAGAATCCCGGTCAGACTTCCGGCTTAAAGGTGAAGATAATGAGTTCAAAATAATTTGTGTGGCAAACTTTCGTCCTCAAAAGGATCATACTACACTTCTGAAAGCTTTCGAAATTCTCAGTATTCAGTTTCCAGTAAGTTTACACCTGATTGGCGGTGATCCCGGAACGACTTATTCTGAAAACCTTCAGAAAAGAATTGCAGAATCACCGGTTCAGGATCATATTCATTCATATAACGAACAAGACGATATTTACAGATATTTAAAGGCAGCAAATCTTGGCGTCTTGTCTTCGCAGTCTGAGGGATTACCTTTGGCGCTGCTGGAGTATGGAATGGCCGGCTTACCTGTGGTAGTTACAAAAGTTGGACAGGTTCCTGAAGTTGTTCAGAAAAACGGATTGGTAGTCGATTCTCAAAATCCCAGTGCTTTATCTAATGCTATTAGTTCTTATTTTTGTGATAGGGAAAAGATGAAAAAAGATGCAAAGGCATTACAGCAATCTGTCCACGAAAACTATTCAGTAGAAAAAGTGATTCATAAAGTTATAGGATTTTATTACCGGTTGTGAGGGTAAATTTCAGGCAAATAGTAAATTAGCCCCAAAAAATATTCAAATTAAGAAGTTAAACTACATATCCTATTTGAAAGTGCTGCTTTTCCATATTTTAATGGGATTTGCAGTATATGCCTATCGTCCTGCCGCGCAATTTATGCTATTTGGAGTGTTGGGAGGTTTCCTGTTTTATGTAATATTAAAAGAAAACAGGAACAATGAAGCCCTTATGGCAGCGGCTTATATGGCAGGTGCAGAGGTTTTCTTCAGGATGAACGGAGGTATGGTGTTCTATGAAACCGGAAAATATTCTGTAATTCTGTTTCTTCTAATAGGCATGTTCTATAAAGGGACTTCCTCCAGAACAGTACCGTTCTGGATTTATCTGTTTATTTTATTTCCGGGAGTGGTAGTAGCGTCTTTTACGTTAGATTACGACGTTGTATTTAGAAAAGCAATTGCTTTTAATCTGAGTGGCCCTGTTTGTCTGGGAGTTTCTGCGTTGTACTGCTATTATAAGAAAATCACCAAAACCGAATTCAATTATGTCTTGATGATGTTGCTTATGCCTTTGGTGGCTAACATGGCCTATCTCTATTTCTATACACCAAGTATTGGGGAGGCGCTTATGAGTGGGACAAATTCTAATTATGCTGCTTCAGGAGGTTATGGTCCTAATCAGATATCTACGGTTATGGGGCTGGGTGCATTTTTAGTTTGTACGCGTCTTTTTACGATCAAAGACAAAACTATTAATATAATTGATTTGGCGTTGCTGGCCCTAATGAGTTATCGTGCGATTGTCACCTTCTCCAGGGGAGGAGTGTTCACTGCACTGGCCTGTGTTATTGCTTTTATTTTTATCTATTTTATTAAACAGGACTCAAAATCCCAGTCCAAACTGATAAAAAAGATGGCGCTGCTTTTATTTGCAATCGTTACTACCTGGGCTGTAATTACGGTGCAGACACAGGGATTGATTACTTATAGATATACCAACAGAGATGCTTCCGGTAAACTTGAAGATGACATTACCACCGGAAGGGCCGAATTAATTATTACTGAACTTAAGGGTTTTTATTATAACCCGGTGATAGGAGTTGGTGTGGGAAAGGCAAAGGAATTCCGCTCTGAAGAGGCAGGCACAGAGACCGCTTCTCATAACGAGGTAAGCAGATTGTTGTCTGAACATGGTTTGCTTGGACTGGTGGCAATCTTAATTCTTATATTTGTTCCCATAATCTTTTGGACAAAATTTAGAAACAATTATTATTTTTTGGCGTTCTTAGCATTTTGGTTTTTAACAATAAACCATTCCGCCATGCGAATAGCCCTTCCGGCTTTCGTGTATGGCCTGGCATTATTATATATTGTAGATGACAAAAAGGATCCTTTACATAGGAAACGACTTGCAGCTTAACAGCTTTACGGCAACTTATATCTCTTTCTTCAGTAAAATGCTGAAAAGAGAGGGGTATGAGGTGAGAACCGCTTCAACAAGAAGTAATAAAGGCCTGCGGTTAGTAGAGATGCTCGCGATGGTGGTAAGGCATCATAAAGAGACAGATGTAGTCCTTATTGATACCTACGGAGCGTTAAATTTTTACTATGCGTATCTGGTGGGCAAAACATGTAAGCATTATAAACTTGATTATATTCCCATTCTTCATGGAGGGAATCTGCCGGAAAGACTTGAAGATTCGGAAAGCTACAGCAGAAAACTTTTTGGGCATGCAAAAGTAAATATAGCACCGTCCGCTTTTTTATATAATATTTTTAAATCTAAAGGTTTTGATAATACCAGGATAGTTCCCAACTCTGTTGAACTGGGAAATTATCCTTTTAAACAGCGGGAAAATTTCCGGCCACGACTGTTATGGGTACGGCGGTTTCAAAAAAGGTATAATCCACTGCTGGCGATAAAAGTACTTGTTCAGTTAATGAGAAAATATCCCGATACCGAATTATGTATGGTTGGTCCGGATAAAGATGGTAGTATGGCTGCGTGTAAGTCTTATGTGCGTAAACATAAACTACCGGTACGCTTTACCGGCAAGCTGGAGAAGAGGGAATGGGCAGCTCTTTCTGTTGACTACGATTTTTTTATAAATACTACCACTATAGATAATACCCCAATTAGCGTTATTGAAGCGATGGGTCTCGGTCTGCCCGTGGTGTCTACCAATGTTGGTGGAATGCCGATGCTTATAGAGGATAAGAAGGATGGAGTGCTGGTGCCGGAGGATAACCGGGAAGCCATGGCTGCAGCTATTTCAGAATTAATTGAAGACCCAAAAAAAACCATGGAAATCTGTAAGGAAGCCCGGAAAAAGGTGGAAAAATTTGATTGGGAGGTTGTAAAGGAAGACTGGAATCAGGTGCTGAAATAACTCTTCTTATGAAGCGTCTTATTTACATTGGTAATAAGCTCGAAACACGTGGGGCTTCTCCCACCGCTATAGATATCCTAACCGAATTATTAGAAAACGAAGGTTTTAAAATCCAAACCGCATCTTCAGAAAAAAACCAGTTGTTGAGGTTGTTTGATATGCTGCGTACTATTGCAGTTAATGCTGGGAAATGCGATCTCGTACTAATAGATATTTATAGCACTAAAAACTTTTGGTACGCTGTACTTTCAGCACATTTATGCCGCATTAATAATCTTGCTTACATTCCGATTTTACATGGCGGAAATCTGGAACAGAGACTGAATAATAACCCAAGAATTTCTCAGGAGCTCTTCGGAAAAGCTTATTGCAATGTAGCTCCTTCACAATACCTGATGAACATTTTCAGCAAACACGGGTTTGATAATCTCAAATATATACCAAATTCTATTCCGCTGGAAAACTATAAATTCAAGCTGCGAAGGAAAATTCAGCCAAAGATAATCTGGGTACGTTCCTTTGCAGAAGTGTATAATCCCATGCTGGCATTGAAAGTTTTGAAGCTTTTGCTGAAGGATTTTCCAGCCGCGGAACTATGTATGGTGGGTCCTGAAAAGGATGGTAGTCTTGATATTTGTAAGAAATTTGCTAAAACTCATCATCTTCCGGTAAAATTTCCCGGAAAACTACAGAAGGAAGAATGGCTTACGCTCGCTTCAGAATACGATATTTTTTTAAATACGTCTAATACAGACAATACACCGATAAGTGTAATTGAAGCCATGGCGCTTGGTTTACCTGTAGTCTCTACCAATGTTGGTGGTATTCCTTATTTAATCATGGATCGGGAGCATGGGCTTCTTGTTAGGAAGAATAACGAAATTGAAGCTACTGAAGCCATTCGGTTTTTAATTAATGATCCCGGAGAAGCTGCAAAACTGAGCGCTAATGCTCGTCAAAAAGCAGAGGGGTTCGATTGGAAACGAGTTAAAGACGATTGGGTGGAATTGCTAAGCTAAAAATTATATCTTTATCCCCTTACCGAATCAATCTGTGCATGTCTGAAAAGCCAATATTTCATTTTGAAATTTCCGAGCGAAAGATATTTCTGCGTCTTTTTGATACCTTTTTTGTACTTCTGGCGCTGAGTATTGTAGGTATAACCTTTCAATTTGGTTATTTCAGAATAGACAGTCAATATTGGGTATGGACAGTGGTTCTTGTTGTCTTTTTCAATTTTTTTGCTACTGTATTTGAACTGTATGACCTTCAGAAGTCGAGTAAGTTTGACAGTGTATTTCAAAATGTAATTCTCAGCACTTCCCTTACTGTTCTTTTTTACATTCTCACTCCTTACATTACGCCAAGCCTTCCGGAGAATCGTTTGCAGATCCTTTTCTTTTTTCTATCTATTGCCGTCATTTTGTTACTGTGGAGGTATGCTTATATTGCCTTAATCACCAGTCCGAGATTTTATAAAAGGGTGCTGGTCGTGGGCGACTCATTTGATATTAAACTAATTGCGGATACACTTCGAAATTCAGATCCCAATTATTCTGTTATTGGTTATATCAATACGGAAAACGAAATTGAAGCCGGCTTGGATGAAGGATTAATTCGCTTTAAGGTTGAAGACTTGTCTTCTGTGGTTGAGGAGTACCATATAAATGAAGTTATTGTGGCTCATGCGCATAAACGCAATTTGATGATAACCCTTTACAATCAGCTTAATGAGCTTCTTATGAGAGGTTTTCCTATAAGGGATTATTTTCATGTTTACGAGGAAACAACGAGGAGGATTCCTGTGGACAAAGTCGATAAGGATTTTTACCGCTACTTTCCCTTTAGCCGGAATAATGCCAATCAATTTTACAGGCTTTCCTCGCGTATTTTTGATGTATTAACTGGTATTATAGGGGTATTTTTTGGTCTATTAATCCTGCCGTTTATCCTTTTGGGGAACCTGTTTGGCAATCGCGGAAAGTTGTTTTATTCACAGGAAAGAATTGGCAAATACGGAAAGACCTTTAAAATCTTAAAATTCCGGACAATGCTTAGAAATGCTGAAATGTCAGGGCCACAATATGCTCAAAAAGATGACCTCCGGATTACTCCCTTCGGAAAATTTCTCAGGCGTTCCAGAATAGATGAAATTCCGCAATTTATAAACGTACTTAAGGGAGAAATGAGCATGATAGGTCCACGTCCTGAAAGGCCCGTTTTCGTAAAAGAGTTATCGCAGGCAATTCCGTTTTATGAAACGCGGCATGTGATTAAACCCGGGCTTACCGGCTGGGCACAGGTAATGGCAAATTACGGCACCTCCCATACCGATAGTCTTGAAAAACTTCAGTACGATCTGTATTATATTAAACACAGGGGTTTATTTCTGGATATAGATATTCTTATGAAAACTTTCAGTACGATAATATTCTATAGGGGACAGTAATGTTAGTTTGGAGTTCAGAGTTCAGAGTTTGTAGCAAAAAAGAGTAAGGAGCTAAGGAGGGAAAAATTTGTTTACTCGTAAATCTCAGACAAAGATATAGGTCGATAATTGCCATTTTTGAGTTGTCGTTTAAATTCTCGCAACCGAATATCTTAAATTATTTAATCTTTTTACAATGCTTTGCTTTAACACCAAACCACAAACAACAGACGACGAACACCAGCTTACGCCTGCCGGTGCCTTTTATACTTTACCATGGCAAAAAGAAAGATGAAAAGCGCCAGGAATTGTGCGACCCTGGAGATGTAATCCCCGTATTCTACATAAAAAGTTTTTTCATTATTCAGCAGTACGTCTGATTTTATGCTTCCGCGTTTTTCGTACTCCAAAGTTTTGCCAACATCTCCCAACGGATTAATAAACGCAGAAATCCCGGTGTTGGCACTTCTCACAACTGATTTTCGGGTTTCGATTGCCCTTAACTTGGCATAACTAAGATGTTGCTCATGGCCCTGTGTGTCGCCCCACCAGGCATCATTGGTGATAATGGTAAGAAATTCGGCTCCATTTTGTACATAGCCGGTAACATACTCCCCATAAACAGATTCATAGCAAATGATCGGAGCTGTAAAAGCACCATTATCAAGCTGAAAAACTTCCCGCTCAGGCTGAGTGGTCTTCATAGCGACTGTTCCGCCTAAATCGATCATTACATCGCCTAAAATGGGCTTTAAAAAACTCTGATAAGGAAAATTTTCGACGCCGACCACGAGCTTCGACTTGTGGTAGAGCTGCGATTCACCATCACTTATCAAAAATGCCGAATTATAATCATCATACCAGTCATTTGGACCCAGTTGGTTGCTTTGTCGTCGCACCTGGGCTGGATCACTGAACCGCTGATAAAAAGAAACGCCTCCTAAGAAATTCAAATTATCGTACTTCCGGACGATCTGCCGGCCGAAATAAGCTGCTTCAGAATTTTCGAATTCCTGTAGCACCGTACCATCTGCAAAAACAGTTTCAGGCGCAACAAGGAGCGCAGTAGATTCTGTGGTTTTCTCTTCGGCTATATCTGTGAGCAATGTTGCAATACGGGCGTCATTGGTGTTATATTTTTCAGTATACGGATTTATATTTGGCTGAAGCACTACTGCTTCCAGAGACCTTTCCGGCATTTCATAATTGTACCGGATAATGTAGGAGACGGAAATTGGAATAATTAGCAGAAGGCTGGGTTTAAATATTCCGCGGTAAATAACAGCTTTATCACTAAATTCCCGGTAAAGTAAAACTGCTTTAAATACAGCAATATTTACCAACCAGATCCACAAAGTACCGCCAAAAGTACCCGTATACTCATACCATTGGATAAGATTGTGATATTCTGAAAAGCCATTTCCCAGGTTTAGCCATGGCCACGAAAAATCCCAGTTTAAATGAATTTTTTCAAAAACGATCCATATACTGATAAGGAAAGAAGAAGCTGCGGTAAAATTGGTTCTTTTGGCGACCACGTGGTAAAGAAGAAAAACCACACTCATCAGCAATGAATTGGCAAGAAAAGCGAAGGCACCGCCAAAAGGGGTGGAAAAATATATCCAGTAAGTAGTGATGAGGTTCCAGATAAAGAAAGTGAGATAAGCTACTCCAAAAGTCTTTAGCTTGCTGTAACTGGAAAAATTCCGAATTTTAAATTCGGCAAACAAAAGAGGCACAAAAGCAACAAACAATAGAAACGGAAAGCCGTATGTTGGCCATCCCATTGCGAGTATAATTCCGCTTAAAATCGCCAGTAAAATATTCTTCATGTTTTTTGTTGTTAAGCTAAAATGGAAAATTTCTGAAAGTAATACAGTAAATGCATTCAAAAATAACAAACAGCGAGTTATTCATGCACTTGTATAGCAAATAATCTAACACAGAAGATGTGCCAAATGTGATTCTATTTTCTGAAGGTCGATAAGTGCCATTTTTAGGGTGCTCCTTATTTATGACGGTTCCTCTTGCCAATAATGCTTACTTTAGTATCTTCATATAAAAATTTCTATGGATTTGAAAAGGCACGTCCCCAACATTATAACTCTTCTTAACCTGTTAAGCGGTAGTATCGCTGTTATTTTTGCTGTACAGGGCAGTCTGATTATGGCTGCTGTTTTTGTTGCGCTGGGCATATTTTTTGACTTTTTTGATGGTCTCGCGGCGCGTGCTCTGGATGTGAAAAGTGAAGTGGGTCTTCAGCTGGATTCTTTGGCAGATGCTGTAACCAGTGGTGTTGTTCCGGGGATCGTGATGTATCAAATGCTGAATATTGCCCTTCCAAATACCAGCAGCGGAACTTCTACCGAATGGAATGTAGACGATACTATTCTGGAATGGAGCTTTAATAATCTGGCTTTAATAGGGCTTTTAATAACGCTTGCATCTGCTTACCGACTTGCAAAATTTAATGTAGACGACAGGCAAACCGATTCCTTTATCGGACTTCCTACACCTGCCAACGCACTCCTTATACTGAGTTTGCCGCTCATACTTTCCTTTCAGCCCGGTGAAATTCTCTCTTCTTTAATTTTAAATGAATGGTTTTTAATAGGTTTAACATTGTTGAGTTGTTATCTTTTAAATGCTGAAGTAAAATTATTTGCACTTAAATTTTCTGACTGGTCATTTAAAAATAACAAAGTCAGGTATATCTTTATTATCCTTTGCCTGTTGCTCGTTATTTTTCTTCAGTTTGCTGCTGTACCGGTAATTATTATTAGCTATGTACTGCTTTCACTAATTTTTGGTGATCAGAAGAAGGAGGTGGAAGTGGAGTACTGAAAAAAGTGAAAAGTAAAAGTCGTTACTTAAACAAATTGTGAAGAAATTTCTTGACGAAAAATTGCGACCCTGCGACGAACCTCCGACATTCTGATAACTGCTTTAGTCAAAAATTTTCTTTTTCCGAAGTTCAAAGTTTTTACCCAGGTAAACCTTTCTCACCATTTCATCTGCAGCCAGTTCTTCTGGTTGCCCGTGCTTTAAAATATTTCCTTCAAACATAAGGTAAGTACGGTCGGTAATCGCGAGGGTTTCCTGTACGTTATGGTCGGTAATTAGAATTCCAATATTTTTATTTTTCAGCTGGGCTACAATTCTTTGGATATCTTCAACTGCCACAGGATCCACACCGGCAAACGGTTCATCCAGGAGTATAAATTTCGGATCGGTTGCAAGAGCGCGGGCTATTTCCGTCCGCCGTCGCTCTCCACCACTTAAAAGGTCGCCACGGTTTGTGCGGATATGTCCTAAACCGAACTCTTCAATGAGCGATTCCATCTTCAATTGTCGCTCTTTTTTAGATAAAGAAGTGAGCTCCAAAACGCTCATTATATTGTCTTCAATACTCAATTTTCTAAAAACAGAAGCCTCCTGTGCCAGATATCCTATACCATTTTGCGCCCGCTTGTACATAGGATACTTCGTAATATCGGCTTTGTCTAAAAATATATTGCCGCTATTTGGTTTAATTAATCCTACAATCATATAAAATGAAGTGGTCTTTCCTGCCCCGTTAGGGCCTAGTAAACCAACAATTTCTCCCTGGTTTACTTCCACGGAAATTCCTTTAACAACAGCTCTTCCTTTATATGTCTTTACAAGTTTTTCGGCGCGTAATTTCATTTCTGATTATTTAATCCTAATTGAAGCACTAACTATACCAAATAATTATTCTTCTTTGGCTTCTTCCAGGGCTTCCCAGTATTCAAAAGCTCTTCGTAAATGAGGAATAACTATAGTTCCCCCAATCAGGGTTCCAATGCTTAAGGTTTCCATTACTTCTTCGCGGGCTACGCCTTGTTTATAGCTGGATTCCAGATGATATTTTACGCAATCATCACATCTTAAAACTACAGAAGCAACCAAACCCAGCAGTTCCTTTGTTTTCTTATCCAAAGCTCCTCCTTCTGCGAAGGCGTTGGTATCCAGGTTAAAAATCCGTTTAAGAACCTTGTTGTTCTCATTAAGGATCTTATCATTCATTTGCTGGCGGTAAGAATTGAATTCTTCTACTTTATTTGGCATTCTCTTTTTTCTTTAGATTTTTTAATTCTCTTTTGTAAATCACCTTGGAGATGAAAATACTAACCTCGTATAGGATAAGTACCGGAATGGCGACAATTATCTGGCTTACAATATCTGGTGGAGTAATAACCGCGGAAAGTATTAATACAATAACAAGGGCATATTTTCTATACTTTCTAAGGAAATCAGGAGTTACCACCCCTACTTTTGTAAGGAAATAAATAACGATAGGCAGTTCAAAAATGAGGCCACTGGCGAGTACCGAAGCTCTTACCAGGCTTATATAACTACTAAGGTCAAAATCGTTAAAAACAGTTTCGCTTACCTGGTATTTTCCGAGGAAATTTATGGATAGAGGAGTTACTACATAGTACCCAAACAATACTCCAATAAAAAAGAGCAGAGAGGAAATGAAAATAAATCCTTTGGCATTTCTCCTTTCATAATCATGCATGGCCGGAGCTACAAATTTCCAGAATTCATAGATTATATACGGAAATGCAACTATAAAACCTGCAGTTATCGAGGTCCAGACATGTGCTGAAAACTGTCCGCCCATTGTTCTACTTTGTATCCTGAAGGGCATGTCATCAAAACAGAATCCGCCGTCTATTCCTACAAAAGTGGAAATTCTGCAAAGCATATCGTAGGAGAAGAAGCTACCTTTGCTGGGTCCAAAAAGCAGAACGTCAAAAATAAAACTCTTTGCCAAAAAAGCAGCAGCAGCAGCAATTAGTACAGCAAGTGTTGCTCTTATAAGATGCCACCTTAAATCTTCGAGATGATCCAGGAAAGACATCTCATGTTCCTGTTCAGGTTGAGGGGAAGCTATTTTCTTCATTATAAAATTCCTTCGCGAATTAAGTTATGAAGGTGTACCACTCCGGTATACCTTCCATTTTCAGCGGCAAGCAACTGGGAAATTTTATTTTCCTGTATAATTTCGAGAGCATCGACCGCTAATGCGTTATGATCAATAAGTTTTGGATTTGCACTCATTATATCTTTTGCAGTAAGGCCCTTAATCTCTTCATTGTTTCTAATCATTCTTCTAATATCACCATCTGTAATTATACCCACAATTTTTTCATTTTCAATAACTGCGGTTACACCCAACATCTTTTCAGAGATTTCTAGGATAACTTCTGTAAGGTTACTTTCAGGAGAAACTTGTGGTTTTTGATTTTGAACGGTAATGTCGCCTACACGCAAATATAATTTTTTGCCCAGCGAACCACCGGGATGGTATTTGGCAAAATCTTTTTTCGAAAATCCTTTCAGTCTTAAAAGACAAATTGCCACAGCATCGCCTATAACCAGTTGGGCAGTGGTACTTGTTGTTGGTGCAAGATTATTAGGGCAGGCTTCTTTTTCTACATAAGAGTTGAGAACAAAATCTGCTGCCTGGCCCAGAAAAGAAGATTTATCTCCGGTAATCGCAATAAGGGTATTATTAAAGTTTTTAATGAATGGTACCAGAACCTTTATTTCGGGGCTGTTCCCACTTTTTGAGATACAAAGCACCACATCTTCTTTCTGGATTGTTCCCAAATCGCCGTGAATGGCATCGCCTGCATGCATAAATACTGCAGGAGTTCCGGTAGAGTTAAGCGTGGCGACAATCTTGGTGCCAATAACTGCACTTTTTCCTATGCCGGTAACAATAACCCTTCCTTTAGAATTGTATATAGTTTCTACAGCCTCTACAAATTCATCATCCAGTAAGTATTCTAAATTAGCAATTGCTTTGGCTTCGATGGAAATAGTCTCTTTTGCGGCTGTAAGAATTTTCTCTTGAAGTTTCAAATTAGATGAGTTATGAATTGTAGGTACTAAAGAAATATGTATATTTAGTATTGCAAATGTATATAAAATTGTAAGACAATTGAATGAGTTTGACGGAAATTGATTTACATCAGGAGCTGAAGAAATACTTTGGATTTAGTCAGTTTAAAGGACTTCAGGAACAAGTAATTACCAGTATCGTAAAAGGAAAGGATACATTTGTGGTAATGCCAACAGGCGGGGGAAAATCATTATGTTACCAGCTTCCTGCGCTTATTGCCGATGGAACGGCGATCGTAGTTTCTCCATTAATCGCCTTAATGAAAAATCAGGTAGACGCAATTCGCGGAATTTCTTCAGAACACGGAGTTGCCCACGTTCTAAACTCCTCTCTCAATAAGACCGAAGTAAAACAGGTTAAGGAAGATATTAGCAACGGAATTACAAAACTTCTTTATGTAGCTCCCGAATCCCTGACTAAAGAGGATTATGTGGAATTCCTGAGAGGGCAGACCGTTTCTTTTTTAGCGATAGATGAAGCCCATTGTATTAGTGAATGGGGACATGATTTCAGACCTGAATATCGCAACCTTAGGAGTATTATAAAGCGTATAGGTGATAATATTCCAATTATCGCCCTTACGGCGACAGCAACTCCAAAGGTGCAGGAAGATATTCTGAAAAATCTTGGGATTACAGATGCCAAAACATTTAAAGCCAGTTTTAACCGACCTAATTTATATTACGAAGTAAGACCGAAAACCAAAAATGTTGATGCCGATATTATTCGTTTTGTAAAGCAAAACGAAGGAAAATCGGGAATCATCTACTGTCTTAGCAGGAAAAAAGTTGAAGAACTTGCGCAGACACTTCAGGTTAACGGAATAAGCGCAGTACCGTATCATGCAGGTCTTGAAGCAAAAACCAGGTCCAGGCATCAGGACATGTTCCTGATGGAAGATATTGATGTGGTGGTGGCCACGATAGCCTTTGGGATGGGAATTGATAAGCCCGATGTTCGGTTTGTGATTCATCACGATATTCCTAAAAGTATAGAAAGCTATTACCAGGAAACCGGTCGCGCCGGTCGTGATGGGGGAGAAGGACATTGTCTTGCGTTTTACTCCTATAAAGACATTGAAAAGCTGGAGAAGTTTATGAGCGGCAAGCCTGTGGCTGAGCAGGAAATTGGTCACGCACTTCTACAGGAGATCGTTGCTTATGCTGAAACTTCTATTTCCAGGAGAAAATTCATTCTTCATTATTTCGGGGAAGAATTTGATCAGGAAACAGGGGAAGGTGGTACTATGGACGACAATGTGCGGTACCCTAAAAAGCAGGTAGAGGCGAAGGACGAGGTAGCGCTATTACTCAAAACAGTAAAAGAAACCAAAGAACTTTACAAAGCGAAAGACCTTGTGAAAACCTTACAGGGAAAAGCTAATGCGATAATTTCGTCACATCGAACAGATGAACATCCTCTTTTTGGGAAAGGAAGTTATAAGGATAGCAAATTTTGGATGGCGCTCATCAGGCAGGCGCTTGTCCAGGGTTATCTTAAAAAGGACATTGAAACTTATGGAGTTATAAAAGTTACTCCGGAAGGAGAAAAATATCTTCAGGAGCCCTCATCTTTTATGATGACCGAAGATCATATTTTCGACAGTACTACAGAAGCGGTACCTTCGGCATCAAAAAAGACAGGCGGAGCGGTAGATCAGCAACTTGTAAAAATGCTGAAGGATCTCAGGAAGAAAATTGCCAAAAAAATGGAGTTGCCTCCATTTGTCATTTTTCAGGATCCGTCGTTGGAAGACATGGCTCTTAAATACCCTGTTAGCATAAAAGAATTAGAAAATATTTTTGGGGTAGGAGAAGGGAAAGCTAAGAAATACGGAAAAGATTTTGTTGAGCTTATTGAGAGGTATGTGGAAGAAAATGATATTACGCGACCAGATGATCTCGTGGTAAAATCTACCGGGGCTAATTCCGCACTCAAGCTTTATATTATCCAAAATGTAGATCGAAAATTGCCGTTAGACGACATTGCTTCCGCTAAAGGGATGACCATGGACGAGTTTATTAAAGAAATGGAAGCCATTGTATACAGCGGCACCAAGCTGAATATTGATTATTATCTTCAGGATATATTAGATGAAGATCAGCAGGAAGAAATTCATGAATATTTCCTCGAAGCTGAAAATGATAAGATTGACGATGCTTTAGAAGAGTTTGATGGTGATTATGACGATGAGGAGTTGCGGCTTTATCGCATTAAATTTATAAGTGAAGTTGCTAATTAGTTTTTTGAGTGAAGAGTGAAGAGTAGATGGTGAAGAGTGAAAAGTTCAATCTTTTAAAGCTCGATCCAAAAAATGGCAATTATCGATCCTGTAAACTTAAAGCTTCTGAGAAATGTGCGACCTCAAAATTGTCAATTATCGGCTTTACACTACATGTTCAATAAAATTTTATCGCAGATGACGCCGATTAACGCAGATTTTAAAAAAAGAATGATGCCAAAAATCTCAATTATCGACCTCCATTAGACTGCAGGTCTCTTATGCATTCAACGTCCAGCTCTGGAACACCATTTTCATCGATCAGCGACAAAATTCCGCTTCCAAATTCCAGAGAAGATCGCATCAAACAGCCTGAAGTGTTACAATGCCCGTCATTTTCGGGATCTGCATGTTCAGATTGTGGTTCTGTTCCTATATTTACCAATCCCAACAAATGGCCAAACTCATGATTTAGTACTGCAGCTTCAACAGTGCTCCTGGACGGGGAGCCAAACCCGGAAGAAAAATTTCTGATTGTCTCTTCATAAATCACCATTGAAGTATTTCTGTAAGCCGATCCCAGCGTGAATTTGTTGTCTTCATCATTTTCATGGCTGCCGTCAGCAAAATAAATAAAAACTGCAATTTCATCGCCGGCGTTATATATTGTTCTCGTTTCTTTCTCAATTTCAACAATTTCTTCAATAGAAAAAGGCGCTTTTTCTGAAGAATTTACCGCGCGTAAAGTGATATTAATACCGTCAGGCTTAAAGGTTCTTCTTTCAAGAAAAGCCTTAAATCCCGAAAGCGCTGCTTCTGTAGGTTGATTTCCTTCCACATAAACCATCTCTACAATCATGGACTTATATTTCTCATCGCTCAAGAGCTCTCTTGCAGAATCACCCAAACCGCGAAGGTTTACGCTTTTATCTATTCTATCGGCAAGTTCATCATTTTCATCTGTACTACAGGAAACGGTAAAGCACAGCAGGGAAAGAAGAAGAATAAACCTGCTAATCTTCAATCTTGTAAAAATAAAATTGTTTGTTTCGACAGGCATTTTCTTGTGTAAAAATTGTGACTTTATGATCGCGGTCTAAAGTAAAAAATTAGTTGTTCTTTGGCTGTAGTCTTGCCAGATAATCATAATGCGGACCTTTTTTCAACAATTCACAGTCGAAGTTGTTGTAGTCTGCGATATGCTTTAGAGAATCAAAATCTATGTACAGCCAGTCAAAAGTATCAGATTTTTCACCTTTATAACTTAATTGAAACTGAAGTTCCCCAATATATTTATTTCCGAAGTCCTCTTCATCATCGTCCTGCAAGTAACTCAGGTCTGACGAGTCGATAAGTAGCTGCCCACCGGTAGCTAAAATGGAGGCCACTTTTTTGAAGAAAAAATTCAGGTTCTTAAGATTTCCTACAATTCCGGTGCCATTCATAAGCATCAGAATGGTTTCAAACTTTTCATCTTTTAAATCGAAGAAGTCAGTAGTTTTAGCATCTTTTACACCTCTTAACTTACAGACTTCTATAGCACCTTCAGAAGTATCAATAGCAGTAACCTGGAGTTTCTTCTTATCCTGAAGGTAAAGGGAATGGCTGCCGGCACCGCAACCAACATCCAGAACTTTTCCGCGGCAATTCTTTAAAGCTGCTTTTTCTAACTCCGGCATTTCACTAAAACTTCTGAACAGGTAAGGAACGGGAATCACATCATCATCAAAGTCGGGCGAATGCACGGTAATATCAGTTTCATCCTTCTGGTGATAATAGGCCGAAATTGCCTTTCCGAATATATCTTTCTTATTGTTATTCATATCTTTGCAGCATGCAGGAAATTTTAGACAACCTCCCGGAAAAAGCCAAAGATAAGCATAAGGAAAATAAAAAGTTTTTTTCCAGGCTTAGAAAGAAACCACCCAGGGATTTGGACAGGCAGATGCAGGAGTTGCATGAGGAGGAATTTGCTCAAACAAATTGTCTGGATTGTGCAAATTGCTGTAAAACCACCGGGCCACTTTTTACAAATAAAGATATTGAGCGAATAAGTAAGCACCTAAAGCTGAAGCCGCAGCAGTTTATTGAGCAATATTTGCGGGTTGATGAGGATAAGGATTACGTTTTGCAGGAAGTTCCCTGTGCGTTTCTCGCTCCAGATAATTATTGCCTTATTTATGATGTAAGACCAAAAGCCTGCCGCGAATATCCTCATACAGATCGTAAAGATTTTCATAAAATTTCCAATATTACCATCAAAAATACGGCTATTTGCCCTGCTGCTTATAATATTGTAGAGAAGATGAAGGCGAGGGTGAAATAAATGTCTTAAGTTCTTGAAGGTTTTAAAGAGAAACTCTATTTTGTCTACAAGTCCTATTTCTTATGAAGAAAATTACATTTTTTATTTTAATCCTTTTTAGTTTTAATACCTATGCTGCAAACTGGCTAACGTCTTTAGAAGATGCTAAGGAGCTTGCTTTGGGAACTAATAAATTTATTTTAGTTGATTTTTGGGCAACCTGGTGCGCCCCGTGCAAAGCAATGGATGCGGAATCCTGGAGTGATCCCGAGATTGAGGCTTTAATGCAAAATTTTGTTCCCGTAAAAATAGATATGGATCACGAAAGGAATGTGGCAAGGAAATATGGGGTACGCGCAATTCCAGATATTTTTATTCTTAATGGGAATGGTGATGTGGTGTTTCACAACAAAGGATATATGTCCAGGACCCAGGTGGCGCAGCTTTTAAAAGATTATTCTCTGCAGACATCTTTCGTGCAGATGGAATCTATTGCCTACTTCAAGAGTCAGAAATACCATACTGCCCTCCGGCTTGCAAGGAAATATCAGGATTTTAGCCTTTATCTGGAGGGAGATGTACAGAAGAATATCCTTCAGTTATCTGAAATATATTTAAAAGACGCCGGTAAACTACTAAAGAAGAAGCAGTCTAACTATGATTGGGTAAGTCAACAAATTGAGCTACTGGAGTTTGTGCCAATGCTCTATTCGGGAGATTATGATAAAGTTGCAAGCAACCTGGAGAAGAATTTTAAGGCAGAGGAAATAATGGATAAAAATTTAAGTCTTTATTATTACCTGAAATACTGTAGTTCAAAAGGTATGGGTAGTGATGAAAGATCTAAATGGAAGGAAAATCTCAGCCAGTATGATATTAGTGAAGAGTTTATCCAAAAAGCTAAAATTCTGTTTGGTGAAATCTAGTTTTTTCTGGATTTGCCGGGAAGTCTAAACTGCAGAAAATTATTGGAGATGTAACTTCCGAATTCCAGATAAAGTTCTGTCTAATAGTAAAAATGAGTTAATACAATAAATACAGATCCCTTTTTTGCTGAAAATTTTCCAGCCCTTCTTTCCAGCTTTCCCTGATTTCTTCAGCTGAAAGTCCGTTTTCTATTTGTTGCTGAAGTTTTTCTGTGCCGGCAAGTTTGGTGAAAAAGGAATTAAAAAATTCAGTTTTATCTGAAGTATTCTCGAAAGATTTGATAAGCCATTCCAGGTTAATTTTTTCAGGAACTTCAATCTGACTCAAATCTTCTCCAAAACAGGTTTTTCCAAGATGCTTCGGATTTTTTGCACCGGGCATTGATTCTGGTGTGTAGCTGAAATTAAAAACCTCTTCGCTTAAAAACGGAGATCCATAAACCTGAAATTGCTTTTCTGTTCCCCGTCCTGCATTAATATTGGTGCCTTCAAAAAAGCATAAACTCGGATAAAGCTGAATTGCCTGGTCATTTGGCAAATTAGGCGAAGGTTTTACCGGCAGGCTGTATTTTTTCGAGTGATCATAATTTTTCATTTCAATTACCTGGAGATTTGCTTTTACATCGTTTTTAAGCCATCCCTCTCCATTGATCATTTTCGCATATTCACCCATGGTGAGGCCGTGAACTACGGGAACTGGGTGCATCCCAACAAAACTTTGATGTTCAGGTTCAAGAATTGGTCCGTCGATATAGTTTCCGTTGGGATTTGGACGATCAAAAACGAGTATGGGAATGTCATTTTCCGCGGCTGCTTCCATTACATAATGCAGCGAAGAAATATAAGTGTAGAACCTGGCCCCAACATCCTGAAGGTCAAAAATGAGAATATCTACACCCTCAAGTTGTGCTGCGGAAGGTTTTTTGTTGTTTCCGTAAAGAGAAATAACAGGAAGTCCGGTTTTTGGATCTTTTCCATCCTTCACCATCTCTCCTGCATCTGCATTTCCACGAAAACCATGTTCCGGAGCAAAAACTTTCTGAATATCCACATTTAAAGCAAGAAGCGAATCCACTAAATGAACATAATCACGTTCACTTTTCTTTATAAGTGAGCTTTGATTGCCAATTATACCCACTTTCCTGCCTTTAAGAATAGGCAAATAAGTAGCCGTCCTATTTGCAGCAAGAACAATTTCTTCGGAAGAAGTGGCGTTTTCTTCTTTTTTAGATGGCATCTGATTTTTGCCAATTTTCGGCTTATTGTTTGTGTTTCCGCAGGAAAGAAAAGCAATAAGAACGAATAAAAATGTACTTTTGAATAACCTCTTAATCATAGACCAGGTTTGAATTTCGAGTTTTTTGTTGTAAAACGCCTTATTAGTACCAAAAAGTATAAAAGTAGCATTTCTGCACCTATAATGAAAATAGCTGTGGTCGCTATTGCTATTGGTGTTATAATGATGTTGATTTCTTTTGCCACAGGACTGGGACTTCAGGATAAAATCAGGGATAAAATCGCGGCTTTTAACGGCCATATCAATATTGCCAACTACGATAATAACAGTTCCCAGGTTACACTGGAGCCGGTTTCTAAAAATCAGAATTTTTATCCGAATTTTGAAAGAGTAGATGGTATTAGTCATATTCAGGCCGTGGCTACAAAATTTGGAGTAATTCGTACGGCGACAGATTTTGAAGGGGTAATCGTAAAAGGTGTTGGCGAAGATTATAAGTGGGAATACTTCAGAGAATTTCTTGTTAAGGGTGAATTGCCAACTGTAGACAGTACCTTAAATGATGAAGTTTTAATCTCGGAGTATCTGGCGAATCGCCTTCAGCTTAAAGTGGGAGATAAGGCGCCTACTTATTTTTTAAGGGAAGATAACGAGCGCCCATTATTGCGGGCTTTTGAAATCACCGGGATTTACGATTCCGGCTTCCAGGAATTTGATGAGCTTTATATGATTGCCGATATTAGGCATATTCAGCGCCTGAATCGATGGGAAGATGATGAGGTCGGAAATTTTGAAGTTTTCGTCCAGAATTTTGATGAAATTGATCGTAAGGGAAACGAGGTTTATGAGAATACAGGCTCCTTCCTGGATACGCAAACGATCACTCAGAAGTACTACGCTATCTTTGAATGGCTTTCTCTTTTTGACTTTAATATTGCACTTATTATTGGGATTATGATCCTGGTGGCAGGAATTAACATGATCACCGCACTGCTTGTCCTAATCCTGGAAAGGACGCAGATGATAGGCGTGCTGAAAGCTTTGGGAAGTACAGATTGGATCATCAGGAAAATTTTTCTTTATAATGCAGCTTATCTTATTTTTCAGGGATTGTTCTGGGGAAATCTTATAGGGATTGGCTTGCTTTTGCTTCAGAAGTATTTCAAGCTTTTTCCGCTGGATCCACGTACTTATTATGTTACCGAAGTGCCTGTTTATCTTAATTGGGATTATATTTTGGCAGTTAATCTCGGGACGCTTGTTTTATGTATGCTTATGTTGCTTATACCTTCAGTAATTATTTCGAAAATTTCACCGGTTAAAGCCATGAAGTTTGAATAATTCTGAATTTCGGAATACATTTTGCTGATTTTTCTGCGGATTCAAAATCAAAATATACAGGTTAGGGGGCAATTATTTACCTTTGCCGAGTTAAAAAGAAAGCATGGACTATAAAGAAAATATACTTGGTACAATTGGCAATACTCCAATGGTGAAAATGAATAAAATCACAAAGGATATTGATGCGCTTGTACTCGCCAAATACGAAACTTTTAATCCCGGCAATTCCGTTAAAGACCGGATGGCGCTTAAGATGGTGGAAGAAGCTGAAGCAAATGGACTTTTGAAGCCTGGAGGAACTATAATTGAAGGAACATCTGGAAATACCGGAATGGGACTGGCACTTGCTGCTATTGTTAAGGGTTACAAAATGGTTTGTGTGCTTTCAGATAAGCAGAGCAAAGAAAAAATTGATATTCTTAAAGCAGTTGGAAGTAAAGTGGTAGTTTGTCCTACAGATGTAGCACCAGACGATCCGCAGTCTTATTACTCTACCTCAAAAAGACTTGCGGAAGAAACGCCGAATTCCTGGTACGTGAATCAATATGATAACCTTGCAAATACCAAGGCTCACTATGAAACCACTGGTCCTGAAATCTGGAAACAAACCGATGGGAAAGTAACGCATTTTGTTGTTGGTGTTGGTACGGGAGGAACTATTTCTGGAGTTGGAAAATTTTTGAAAGAAAAAAATCCGGAAATCAAGGTTTGGGGAATAGATACCTATGGTTCGGTATTTAAAAAATACCACGAAACCGGAGAATTCGATAAAAATGAAATTTATCCTTACGTAACTGAAGGAATTGGTGAAGATATATTGCCTAAAAATGTCGATTTCAGCATTATTGACGGGTTTACAAAAGTAACCGATAAGGATGCCGCAGTTTATACTCAAAAACTGGCAAAAGAAGAAGGCTTCTTTCTAGGTAATAGTGCAGGGGCAGCAGCAAAAGGGCTGCTTCAGTTAAAAGAGCATTTCACTAAAGATGATGTGGTAGTGGTATTATTTCATGATCACGGAAGCCGTTATGTGGGTAAAATGTTTAATGACGACTGGATGCGGGAAAAAGGCTTTTTAGAAGAAGGCCCGGTGGATGATGAAATTTCCTGAAAATAATTAAGAGCTACCTGTTTTAGGTAGCTTTTTGCTTTTACGGGAATTTTCGGAAACTTATTTGTTGTAAAAAAAAGAAAGTTAAGGCACCGATAAAATAGATGATCACATCAAAATAATCGGCAGTGTAGTGGGTGCTAATATTTGGAAGTATTAGTTCGAAGTATAAGGCATAAAAGGAAGTCAGGGTTAAAATTTGAGGCAAACTTAATCTGATAGATGTATCTCTTTTAAAATGATGAACAGCTTTTAAGCAAATCGTGAGAACAATCGGCATACATAGAAAGTCATTGAGGTAGGATGTGGTCCATTCGGGAAGGGAGACTTGGGTAAGCTTAAGAACTTCAAAGATCAGGAAAACGAGTACAAATATTAAAAAGGATACATACAGTATTCTCATAGCAAAGCTACTGAAACAATAAATGCCAGGATAAGTCCAATGGCCATTACAACGATCCATACAGTATAACCAGTTCTTGAAAGCGCCCTGATAACCGGATTTTTGTGATCTCTATAAGAAGTTTTCTTAGTTTCTTCGACGGAAGCGGTGGATTTACGACTGGACCTTTTCTGTCGTAAAATATCCTCCCTTCTTGTTGAAGCAGACTTGTTGGACTTACTTTTTTCTGCCGGATCTTCCATTGATTTTGTTTAGGTAAAATGATTCTTCAAAAGATACTCAAAGCCCGTAGTTTTTTCAAAGTATCTATTCGTTTTACAAGAAGTTTAACTTGTTGTTAAAGTCAGGTAAATGGTGTGAATTTAGGTTAAAAGCCCTGGATACTTCCGGTAAAGTAAATCAAAAAGTTTCCAGTTAAGGGAAAATGAGTTATTTTGTATTTAAAAATCCTCCCATGAAAAGAATAACTGTTTTTTTGCTTGTTGCAATCGTTTTAATCTCCTGTAATTCAACTTCAGATACAACTAATTCCGGTGAAGTGGATTCCGGTAACATGGATTACAGCTACCTCGCGTTGGGTGATTCCTATACAATTGGTGAAAGTGTAGCAGTAGATGAACGTTGGCCGGTGCAGTTAGTGGAAGCGTTAAGAGAGAGAGGATATAAATTTGCTCCACCAAAAATTATTGCAAAAACTGGCTGGACTACTCAGGATTTGTTACGTGGTATTGAGAACGATCTGAATGTACAGCGGGATTTTGATTTGGTTTCTATCCTTATTGGGGTGAATAATCAATATCAGAATAAACCTATTGATGAATACGAAGTAGAGCTAAGAGAGGTGTTCAGGAAGGCCATTAATCACAGTAAAACCAGGGAAGAGGGAGTTTTTGCTCTTAGTATTCCCGATTATGGTGCGACTCCTTTTGGACAGCCAAATGCTGAAGTTATTTCTGAAGAGATCGACGAGTATAATGCTGTCTTTCGTCAGGTTGCCGAAGATTATGAAGTAGATTTTTATAATATTACTCCTATCTCCCGTGAAGCTGAGAGAGATCCAGACCTGGTGGCTCAGGATGGTCTCCATCCCAGTGCTTTGATGTACAGGTACTGGGTAGAGGATATTGTTGGTGAAGTGGCAGAAAAAATTCCGAATAATATAGACGACTGATTTTCAGAAGGATATTTTGTATACTTTTAGTAGATGCGGGAAGATTTTTTACATTATCTCTGGAAGTTCAAAAAATTCAATTTCAGGGAGGCAAAGACGACAAACGGGGAAGAAATTTTAATTTCTGAAGTTGGTATCCATAATCAGCTTTCAGGTCCGGATTTTTTTAATGCGAGGCTAAAAATTGGAAATCAATTATGGGCTGGAAATGTGGAAATACATCTAAAAGCTTCAGATTGGTACGCTCATCAGCACGAAAGAGATGAAAATTATGAGAATGTAATTCTGCACGTGGTCTGGGAACATGATGTAGATATCTTCCGTAGAGATGACTCCCCGATTCCTACTCTGGAATTAGAAAAATTGGTAGATGTAGTTGTTCTGGAAAAGTATGATTTACTTCACTCCCAGAATAGAAACTGGATAAATTGTGAAAAATTATTCCCGGACATTGACCAGTTTCAGGTAGAGCACTGGCTGGAAAGGTTATATTTTGAAAGACTGGAGGAAAGGGCATTTTTAATTACGGACCTTCTTGAGAAGTCTGGAAATGATTGGGAGGCAGTATTGTTTCAGTTACTGGCTAAAAATTTTGGATTAAATATAAATGGAGAAGCTTTCTTAAATATGGCCGGGAGCTTTGATTTTAAAATTGTTAAGAAGAATATCAGTAATAAACATAATTTGCAGTCCCTTTTCCTGGGACAGGCCGGATTACTGGAAGGCGGATATGAAGATGTGTATTTTCAGAACTTAAAAAAGACTTACCAGTATCTCAAGCATAAGTATTCCCTAGACAATTCCGGAGTCATAAAACCAAAATTTTTTAGACTTAGGCCTGACAATTTTCCAACTATTCGTTTGGTGCAACTGGCAGAAATTTATGCTTCTGAACAAAATCTATTTAAAGAAGTAACACATCCTACCGATCTTTTAAAGCTTGTGAAGAAATTCCAGGTAGAGGTGGATGGGTATTGGCTTACCCACTACAATTTTGGCAGGGAACACCGCGCGAGGAGAAAAAAGACCACTCCAAAATTTATTAATTTAATCCTGATCAATACCGTTATCCCCTTTAGTTTTGTTTATGCGCAGAAAATGGGTGGATCTGTGGACAAAGTAGCAGAAATTGCCAGGAAAGTACTTGCTGAAGAAAATGGAGTCGTTTCAAAATTTTACCAGTTAAGACCAGATCTTCCGGCAGATGCTCTCCATTCCCAGGCTCTGCTGCATTTAAAAAAGAACTACTGCGATAAAAATAAATGTATGGAATGCGAACTGGGGATAAATCTTTTGCGCGCTAATTAGAAATAAATTTTATTTTTGCTTCATGCGCAGCATTGTTTATAAAATACGCTATTTTTTCGAGAGACATGGTTTTTATGTTTCTTCCCGTCTTGCCGATAAATTAGGTATGCGAGCAAAAAGCGTAAGACTTTTTTTTATTTACGCGTCCTTCTTTACTGTGGGGATTGGGTTCGTTTTTTATCTCACCCTGGCTTTTTGGCTAAGGCTCAAGGATCTGGTATATACCAAACGCACCTCTGTTTTTGATTTGTAGCTTCTAAAGTTAAATGAAAAAGCCCCGGCAAGACAGGGATTTTAAGGAATTTAAATTAACAGTAATTTTGGAATTTAACTTGTAATAATTTGAAAAGGGTTAATTTTTTAGCATCTTGCTTCGCGGAAAAAAAATAACTATCTAAACCCTTATTGACTATATGAGAAAGTACTTACTTTCGTTCATTCTTCTATTGCCACTATTATCAGGATTTGCTCAGGAACTTGAAGTAGATGCCGAAATTGGAAATCCCACAAATATTATTAACGACGGTTTTATTGCTCTTGACGTAACAGGAGGAACTCCTCCCTATACCTACAAGTGGTCTAATCGTGGTACGCCCCTGGAGTCTAATCGCGCCGAGGGACTTGTGGAAGGAATTCCTTATAAAATTGTAATTACGGATAGTAATAATAACACAAGAACTGTAAACTACAGTGTAGAGGCTGAAGCGATAACAGAACATTTTAATGGTACTTTCGTGCCAATTGTAAATAAGATGACGGAAATCCTTTTTTGGGATCCGTTTTCTGCGATTGGAATTTATGATCCTATTGTTTACTCTGATGTAAAAAAAGTGGCCACACCAGGTTGGACGCCTAACATTGAAAATAAATACATCCTGAAAGAATGGCTGATAGATGAAGGTGAACATGTTAATAATGGTGATCAAATTGCTGTAGTAACTTCCTCAAAAGAAGGGGATACAAATGTTTATGCTGAGGCCAGTGGGGATCTAAAATATTTAGTAAAGGAAGGAAATGTTATCTATGATTATGAGAATACTCAGGATCTAATAGAAACAGGAGCGCATTATTTAGCAGAAATAGAATATGATGAGCCGGTTATCCTGACTCACCCTAATGGTGATCCTCAATCCAATGACATTCCTTTTATTGTGGTTTGGCTTATTTTTGGAGCAGCTTTCTTTACTATAAGAATGGGCTTCATCAATTTCCGCGGATTTAAACATGCTCTGGAACTTGCCAGGGGGAAATATGATGATCCCGATGCTCCGGGAAGTATTACCCATTTCCAGGCCTTAACAACAGCGGTTTCAGCTACTGTCGGTCTTGGGAATATAGCAGGTGTTGCGGTAGCGGTATCATTGGGTGGTGCCGGAGCGACATTTTGGATGATAATTGCAGGTTTGTTAGGAATGTCTTCGAAATTTGTAGAGTGTACTCTTGGTGTAAAATACCGCTTTATCAATTCGGAAGGAAGAATTTTTGGAGGTCCTATGAATTACCTGCGATATGGACTGGAAAAGCGCAACATGAGAGGTCTCGGGAAGTTCCTCGCAGGATTTTTTGCAATTCTGGGGATTGGTGCTTCCTTTGGAGGCGGAAACATGTTCCAGGCAAACCAGTCTTTTGAAATTCTTGAAGGTCAGTTTTCCTGGCTTGCCGGAAATGGATTCTGGTTTGGGATTGTAGTTGCTATGCTTGTAGGGGTGGTAATTATTGGGGGTATTAAAAGTATCGCCAATGTAACGGGTAAAGTTGTACCCTTTATGGCCGGTGTTTACGTGTTGGGAGCTTTAATTGTGATTGGAATTAATATTGAAAATATTGGCCCTGCATTCAGCGCCATTTTTGATGGTGCTTTTAGCCCATCTGCTTTAAAAGGTGGTGTTATTGGAGTTATGATAGTAGGTTTCCAAAGAGCTGCATTCTCTAACGAGGCTGGTGTTGGTTCTGCTGCTATTGCGCATAGTACTGCTAAAACCAATAATCCGCCGTCCGAAGGTTTTGTTGCCTTGCTGGAACCTTTTATAGATACCGTTGTGGTTTGTACATTAACGGCGTTGGTACTTATTTTTACCGGAATGCACGAGGTAGAGGGAATAGGAGGAGCGCAGCTTACATCTGAAGCTTTTGCAAGTGTAATTTCCTGGTTTCCTTATGTACTTTCTTTGGCAGTATTTCTTTTTGCTTTTTCAACCATGATTTCATGGTCATACTATGGGATGAGGTCCTGGACGTATTTATTTGGAAAAAGTAAAAAAACCGAGCTGGTTTATAAACTTCTTTTTCTTGTATTTGTGGTTCTTGGAGCTTCAGTAAGTTTGGGAGCTGTCCTTAACTTTTCAGATATGATGATTCTTGCAATGTCTTTTCCTAATATTATAGGGTTATATATAATGTCTGGTGAAGTACGTACAGACTTGAAAGAATACTTCAGGAAATTAAAGGCAGGAGAGCTTTTCACTAAAGATGGAAAACCTAAGACTGTCTAAGCTTTTATGTTATAATGAATTTTAAATCCCATTTTGTTTTCAATAGAAGTCAGCAAAATGGGATTTTTCTTTTGGTGTGTATAATTATCCTTCTTCAGATAATGTACTATACTGTTAAATTTTCTTCTAATACTGAAGAGGCGCCTCTTTCTTCGGAAGAAATAAGAGTATATCAGAAGAGATTGGATTCAATAAAATTAGTGAGATCCCTGAATGATACCGTTAGAATATTTCCGTTTAACCCGAATTATATAACCGACTATAAAGGTTATACCCTTGGAATGTCACCTGATGAAATTGACCGGTTGTTACGTTTCCGTGAATCAGGAAAATGGGTAAATTCAACTGAAGATTTTCAGAAGATAACTAATGTTTCAGATTCTTTGCTGGAAAACATTTCTCCTTATTTTAGATTTCCAGCGTGGGTACAGGCGAAAAATCCTTCCGGCATTGCTTCCGTAGAGAAAAGGGATATTGCAAAAAAAGACCTTAATTCAGCTTCGGCAGAAGAACTAATGAAGGTGAATGGTATAGGAGAGGTGCTGGCTGCCCGTATCGTGAATTTTCGGAACAAAATTGGAGGTTTTATGGGTGACATTCAGTTAAAGGATGTCTATGGTTTAAACTATGAAGCACGAGAAAACCTTCTTCTGGAGTATAAAGTAATTAACTTTCCTGAATTTAAACAGCAGAATATTAATATAGTAAAGGTTATAGAACTATCCGAAATTCCATACTTTAATTATGAATTGGCAAGGGAAATTGTCAGTTATCGCCAGCTACACGAAGGAATAACATCTTTTGAAGAGTTATCCAAAATAGAAAGTTTTCCATCAGATAAAATTGACAGGATTAAATTATATTTGACCCTGGATTAGTTTTTGTTAATACTAAACCTGAAGTACACAGCTTATTAGGAATAAGGATATTTAGTCCGAAATTTTTAGGGCTAAGGCTATGAAAAAGATGAATATGAATAACATGTATTTTACAGAGGAACATGAACTTTTTAGAAAAAGTTTTCAGGACTTTCTTCAAAAGGAAGTTGTTCCGCATATAGAAAAGTGGGAAGAATCAGGTACTATTGAAAGGTTTATCTGGAAGAAATTTGGTGAAATGGGCTATTTTGGTCTTAACCAGCCGGAAGAATATGGGGGGCTTAATCTGGATATTTTTTATACAGTTATTTTTCTTGAAGAATTACAGAAAATAGATTCGGGAGGATTCGCTGCGGCAATGTGGGCACATGCTTATTTAGCTATGACACATGTTAATGCTGAAGGGAGCAAAGAGATAAAGGAGAAATATCTGACTGCAAGTATTGAGGGGGACAAAATTGGTTGTCTTTGTATTACAGAACCCTTTGGAGGATCTGATGTGGCCGGTATGAAAACAACCGCGGTAAAGAAAGGAGCCAATTATGTTATCAATGGCTCCAAAACCTTTATTACTAATGGAGTTTATTCAGATTATCTGGTAGTGGCCGCTAAGACAAGTCCGGAGAAGGGGAATAAAGGGATGAGCATTTTTATAATAGATCGTGATACTCCCGGGATATCAGCAACTAAACTTAACAAGCTGGGCTGGCGCGCTTCTGATACAGCAGAATTGGCTTTTGATAATGTCGAGGTACCGGAAGCCAACTTAATGGGGGAAAAGGATAACGGTTTTTCTTACATTATGCAGCATTTTGCCATGGAGCGACTGATTATGGGTGTTAATGCTCATGCCCGTGCTCAATATGCTTTAGATTATGCTATAAATTACATGTCGGAAAGAGAGGCTTTTGGAAGAACCATTGATAAATTCCAGGCTTTAAGACACACAATGGCAGAAATGGCCAGCGAAGTTGAAATGTGTAGAGAATTTAATTATTCAATAGCCAAAAGACTGGGGCAGGGACAGTATGTTGTAAAAGAGGCTAGTATGTCTAAATTATTATCTACAAAGATTGCAGATAAAGTAATTTACGAATCATTGCAGATGCTTGGAGGATATGGTTATATGGAAGATTATCCTCTTGCCAGGCTTTACCGGGATAGCAGATTGGGTCCAATAGGCGGCGGCACCTCTGAAATTTTGAGAGAAATTATTGCTAAAATGATAATCGATAAGAAGGAGTACAAACCCGCCACGAAATAGCTTCTGAGAATTATTTTAGCAAAAATACTTTTTGAAATTATTGCTAAAATGATAATCGATAAGAAGGAGTACAAACCCGCCACGAAATAGCTTCTGAGAATTATTTTAGCAAAAAATACATTTTGAAATTATTGCTAAAAATGATAATCGATAAGATGGAGTACATTCTGGGAGCCAAACAAAAGGAAGGCTTGTAACTCGTAGTTTGGAGAATGAACGGGCATGAAAATTGCCATTTTCGACCTGCAGTAGCCCTTAAGTCGTACTGTAATAGTTTTTTTATCTACGATTTGAAATTCAGAATTCTGTACAAGGTTTTTTGTAATCTTTTACTAAAGAGAGCGCTCTAAAATAACAATTTTCGCCCTGAGGTGTCCTCTAAGTGGCTGTGGAATGGTTTTTTATTTACGATTTGAAATTCAGAATTCTGTACAAGGTTTTTTGGAATCTTTTTACTAAAGAGAGCGCTCTAAAATAACAATTTTCGACCTGAAGTGCCCTCTAAGTGGCTGTGGAATAGTTTTTTTATTTAAAATTTGAAATTGGGCATTCAATATGAGGTCTTTTAGAATCACTATATAAAAGAGTGCTCTAAAATGACAATTTTCGACCTCCAGTAGCTCGTGGAGGATTTTTTAGGACACTTTCAGTTGGAATTTTCAATTCTACATTTATAATATTTAAGGAAGAAGACTGAAAATAAAACAAAATATAATTGCGGGTTTGTATAAATGATCTATATTTGCAGCCTTAAATAATTTTTAAAGAAAGGAGGTGACACTATGTTAATAATACCAGTAAAAGACGGAGAAAATATTGATAGAGCGCTGAAGCGTTTTAAGAGAAAGTTTGATAAAACCGGAACAATGCGTCAGTTGAGAAGCCGTCAACATTTCACAAAGCCGTCAGTAGAACGTAGGGCTCAAATCCAAAAAGCTGAATATATTCAGCATCTAAGAGATCAGGAAGAGATCTAGAGTAACTTCTTTTTTACAGAAATTATCTCGATTTTCTTTCTCTTGGAAAGGAATGATTAAAAGCCTTTGAAGTCCTGCTTCTTTGGTATGAATATATTAACTGTTGGTAAATTAAAGTTTTATAACTTTGTTTACCAACAGTTTTTTTATGTCCTATCCCCAGTTTTTCGATTACCTTCAGCTTGAAAAGAATTTTTCGGCTCACACTGTAAAGGCTTATAAAAAGGATCTGGAGTTATTTTCAGAATTTGTTCTTGCAGAATATGAAGAAGAGGATATCTCTGGTGTAAGCTATCAGGAAATACGAAGCTGGATTGTGCAGCTGGTCGATAGTGGGATTTCCAACCGTAGTATTAATCGTAAAATATCTTCCTTAAAAGCTTACTACAGGTTTTTGCTTAAAACAAAACAAATTGAATTTTCTCCCCTGGCAATGCATAGAGCTTTAAAGACAGGTGGAAAGGTTCAAGTTCCGTTTTCAGAATTAGAGGTGGAGAATGTTCTGGATGCTGTTGGTGCTGATGATTTTAGTAGTATCCGTGATAAATTAATAGTGGAGCTTCTTTACTCTACAGGGATTAGACGCAATGAACTGATAGAACTGAGGCTGGATGACGTTGATCTTAGAAGTCGAATGCTGAAGGTTTTTGGTAAGAGAAATAAAGAGCGATATTTGCCTTTATTGCCATCTGTTCTGGTGACTATAGAAATTTACCTGGAGAAAAGAAGGTCAGTGGCGGGGGCTGCCGGAGTTAATTATCTTTTATTGACAAATAGGGGGAAGAAACTTTATGAAAGTTTTGTTTATCGACTCATTAATAATTATTTTAGTAAGGTCTCTGGTAAGTTAAAGAGGAGCCCGCATATTCTGCGGCATTCCTTTGCTACTCATCTATTGAATCAGGGTGCTAATCTTAATGCTGTAAAAGAACTTTTGGGTCATTCGAGCCTTGCTTCGACTCAGATTTATACTCATAATAATATTGCAGAGTTATCTAAGGTGCATCAATTGGCTCATCCCAGGAACAAAAAAGATTAAACCAATTAATGTTTAACTTAAATTTTATAGGAGATGAAAGTAAATGTGCAATCCGTCAACTTTAATGCTGATCAGAAACTGGTAGATTTTATCCAAAAAAAATTGGATAAGCTTGAAAATTACTATGATAAAATTGTGTTTGCAGATGTTTATCTGAAGGTTCAGAACACAAGTGGCAAGGAGAATAAAATTACTGAAATTTTACTGAGTATTCCCGGGGGTGATATAATGGTGAAAAAGACCTGTAGGAAATTTGAAGAATGTGTAGATGAATGTTTGAGTTCCCTGCAACGACAACTCATTAAGCGAAAGGAGAAAATGAGCGCTCATGTTTAAATATTTTTTTATTTAAATGTTTTGAGAAATAAATTATTTAATTACATTTGCAGTCCGTTAGAAATAGCGGGCTTTTTTATTGAAGAAAATAGAGAAAAGGCCGATGTAGCTCAGCTGGCTAGAGCAGCTGATTTGTAATCAGCAGGTCGTGGGTTCGAGTCCCTCCATCGGCTCTGAAATTTTGAAGTTAACGCGAAGGAAGTTGCCTGAAAGAACGATGTTCTGTAAAGCAAAAGAGGGGTGAGAAGTATATCCTGAGCGAAGTCGAAGAGAGTCCCTCAATCGGCTCTGAAATTTTGCAAGCTTGTTTATAGATTTCTTTTTAAGAGACTGATTATAAATAACCTGAAAAAAGTTCTGAAAAATTTTGATCAAATGCTTTGGATGGTAGTGTAAATTTGCATTTATTTGCAGCCGCAAATTACCGTCATAAAGCTGAGTCGTAAACCGACTTTGGTTCTATGAAATATTGAAAAATTAAATTGGGGAGATACTCAAGCGGCCAACGAGGGCAGACTGTAAATCTGCTGTTTTTAACTTCGCAGGTTCGAATCCTGCTCTCCCCACAAAAAAAACGAAAAAGGTTGAAGGTCTAATGTTGAGCATTAATCTTTATGCCTTAATTGTTTGAATGCGGGAGTAGCTCAGTTGGTAGAGCGTCAGCCTTCCAAGCTGAATGTCGCCGGTTCGAACCCGGTCTCCCGCTCTAAGACTTTCTGAAGGAAATAATAATTTGATTTAGTTCAAATTGTATTAAAGGCGGAAAGCAGGGTGAGAAGCCTGTTCTGAGTGAGTTTGAAAAAGCGAATCGAAGGAAACCCAGTCTCCCGCTCTAAAAAGTCTGGAACTTTGAGTTCATGATGGCTTTGTGAATCGGCGGAAAATTAGAATCTTCGCTTCATGACGATTACAGGAGTAAGCACTCGAGATTGTGGTTTCTGTATTGTTTATTTGCTGGCTAAGGATTTAAAAATAAACAGAAGGTTGTAATACGTTCTGTGTTGTTCTAGATAAATTATAACCTAAGAACCTGAGCAGGTTTGGGGTTATTTTTGTTGTTTACAGAACAATGAATTTTGAGCCGGGGTGCCTAAAGCGCCTCTTTTAAAAGCCGACGTAGCTCAGGGGTAGAGCGTTTCCTTGGTAAGGAAGAGGTCACGAGTTCAATTCTCGTCGTTGGCTCTTGTTATTGTATAAAATTGAACACTAATATATAACTAAGATTAAATAAGTATTAATTATGGCAAAGGAAACTTATGATCGTTCCAAACCGCACCTTAATATTGGTACAATTGGACACGTAGATCACGGAAAAACAACTTTAACTGCAGCGATTACACGAGTAATGGCTGATGCTGGTTATTCAGAAGCGAGTGCTTTTGATCAAATTGACAATGCTCCAGAAGAGAAGGAAAGAGGTATTACTATTAACTCTTCACACGTAGAGTATTCGACTGCAAACCGTCACTACGCTCATGTTGACTGTCCTGGTCACGCCGATTATGTGAAAAACATGGTTACAGGTGCTGCTCAAATGGATGGTGCTATTCTTGTTGTAGCTGCAACTGATGGTCCTATGCCGCAAACTCGTGAACATATCCTTTTAGGTCGTCAGGTTGGTATTCCAAGAATCGTTGTATTCTTAAACAAAGTTGACCTTGTTGATGATGAGGAGCTTCTTGAGTTAGTTGAGATGGAAGTTAGAGATCTTCTTTCTTTCTATGAGTATGATGGTGATAATGGTCCTGTAATTTCAGGTTCTGCACTTGGGGCTTTAGAAGGAGATGAGAAATGGTCTAAGACTGTTCTTGATCTTATGGAAGCTGTAGATAGCTGGATTGAACTTCCTGAGCGTGATGTAGATAAGCCTTTCTTGATGCCTATCGAAGATGTATTTTCTATTACAGGTCGTGGTACAGTAGCAACTGGACGTATTGAAACTGGTGTGGCGAACACTGGGGATCCTGTAGAAATCATTGGAATGGGAGCTGGTAAGCTTACTTCCACTATTACTGGGGTTGAGATGTTCCGTAAAATTCTTGATAGAGGTGAAGCTGGAGATAACGTTGGTATTCTTCTTAGAGGTATTGAGAAATCTCAAATCTCAAGAGGTATGGTAATTACTAAGCCAGGTTCTGTAACTCCGCACGCTAAATTTAAAGCTGAGGTTTATATCCTTAAGAAAGAAGAAGGTGGACGTCACACTCCATTTCATAACAACTACCGTCCACAGTTCTATGTACGTACAACTGATGTGACTGGAACAATTAGCCTTCCTGAAGGAGTTGAGATGGTAATGCCAGGTGATAACCTTACAATTACTGTAGAGTTAATTCAGGCTATTGCTATGAATCAGGGACTTCGTTTTGCTATCCGTGAAGGTGGTAGAACTGTAGGTGCTGGTCAGGTAACTGAAATTCTAGACTAATTCAGAATTGATTTATAAAGGTATCCCGCTGTAAATCGGGATACCTTCCTTTATATTTACGGGTTTAGCTCAGTTGGTAGAGCACTGGTCTCCAAAACCAGGTGTCGGGAGTTCGAGCCTCTCAACCCGTGCAAGAGAAAATAATTCCTTTACAGGGATCTAAAATTTTCAGGATATCTAGAAAAATGTGGCGAGATGCCTGTCCCGAGAGAAGTCGAAGGTAGTCTCTCAATCCGAGCAAATAAAACAAGAAATGGCGGGAATTGTTAATTACATATCAGAATCTTATAACGAGTTAAAAAACCATGTTACCTGGACGAGCTGGCCTGAAGCGCAACGCTTAACTATCGTGGTTGCCGTATTCTCAATTATTTTTTCATTGGCAGTTTGGGGGGTTGATTCTTTGTTTAGCTCTGCAATAGAGCAGTACTTCGAATGGATTAAATCTTAAAAAACTACAAATGACAGAGGTAAAGGATAAAAAATGGTATGTTGTTCGTGCCGTTAGTGGCCAGGAAAATAAAGTCAAAGATTATATAGAAAGAGAAATTGCTCACCATGGCCTGGAAGATCAGGTAGACCAGGTTCTTGTTCCAACTGAAAAAGTTATACAAATTAGAAACGGAAAAAAGGTTAATAAAGAGCGCGTTTACTTTCCGGGATATATAATGGTGCAGGCAAATCTTATAGGGGAAATTCCTCATATTATTAAAGGGATTAATGGTGTGATTGGTTTTCTTGGAGAGACTAAAGGTGGGGATCCGGTGCCACTGAGGAGGTCTGAAGTAAATCGTATGTTAGGTAAGGTGGACGAACTCTCTGTGAAAGCAGATAATGTGGCCATTCCTTTTACTATTGGGGAAACTATTAAAGTAATAGATGGTCCATTCAATGGTTTTAATGGTACGGTAGAAAAGATAAATGAAGAAAAACGTAAGCTTGAGGTAATGGTTAAGATTTTCGGAAGAAAGACACCGCTGGAATTAAGCTACATGCAAGTAGAAAAAGTATAACAATATTTGTTACATATTTTTTGATAGTTTTTTAAAGCTTCCACTCTAACAAACTATCACCTAAAAATTTAGAAAATGGCAAAAGAAGTAAGTAAAGTTGTAAAACTACAAGTTCGCGGAGGTGCTGCTAACCCTTCACCACCAGTTGGACCTGCTTTAGGTGCTGCCGGAGTTAATATCATGGAGTTCTGTAAGCAATTTAACGCCAGAACACAGGATAAACAAGGTAAAGTATTGCCTGTTGCGATAACAGTTTATGGTGATAAGTCTTTTGACTTTGTTATCAAGACTCCTCCTGCAGCAGTACAATTGTTGGAAGCATCTAAATCTAAAAAGGGTTCTGGAGAGCCTAACAGAAAAAAAGTAGCAAGTGTTTCTTGGGATCAGGTTAGAGCTATTGCAGAAGATAAAATGCAGGATTTAAATGCATTCACTGTAGAGTCTGCGATGAAAATGGTTGCCGGAACAGCACGTTCAATGGGAATAACTGTAAAAGGTAGCGCACCGTTTTAATCCTAAAAGAAATTAAGAAATGGCAAAAGTAACAAAAAAGCAAAAAGAGGCTCAATCTAAAATCGAAAGCGGTAAGCTGTATTCGGTTGCAGAAGCTTCAGCTTTAATAAAAGAAGTTTCCAACGAAAACTTTGATGCTTCTGTGGATTTGGCTGTTCGTTTGAACGTAGATCCTCGTAAAGCAAATCAAATGGTGAGAGGTGTTGTGACACTTCCTCATGGTACTGGTAAAGATGTAAAAGTTTTGGCTCTTGTAACTCCAGATAAGGAAGAAGAGGCTAAAGAGGCTGGTGCAGATTTTGTTGGACTTGATGAATACCTTGAGAAAATTAAAGGCGGCTGGACAGATGTGGACGTTATCGTCACTATGCCTAGTGTCATGGGAAAATTAGGACCCCTTGGTCGTATTCTTGGACCTAGAGGTTTGATGCCTAACCCGAAAACCGGTACGGTAACTATGGATATTGGTAAAGCTGTATCTGATGTTAAGGCTGGTAAAATTGACTTTAAAGTTGATAAAACAGGTATTGTTCACGCTGCAGTTGGTAAGGCATCTTTTGATGCTGAAAAAATTGCTGGTAACGCAAGAGAATTATTAACTACGCTGGTAAAGTTGAAGCCTCAGGCTGCTAAAGGTGTCTATATAAAAAGTATTTATATGGCTAGCACCATGAGCCCGAGTGTGGCAATTGACACTAAAAGGTTTACTGAGCAATAATAAGTTATTATGACAAGAGAAGAAAAATCACAAGTAATAAAAGATTTAACTGCCCAGTTAGCTGATTCTCCAACCATTTATTTAGCAGATATTTCTGGATTAAACGCAGGCGCCACTTCTAACTTAAGAAGAGCTTGTTTTAAAGCAGATATTAAGCTATCGGTAGTTAAAAATACATTATTGGCGAAAGCCATGGAAGCAACTGATAAAGATTTCGCAGATCTGCCATCAGTACTTAAAGGTAATACTTCAATAATGTTATCTGAAACCGGAAATGCTCCGGCCAAGGTTATAAAAGAATTCAGAAAAAAATCTGATAAGCCTCTTCTTAAGGGAGCTTTTGTAGAGGAAGCTGTTTATGTAGGCGATAATTACCTGGATGCCCTTGTAAATATCAAATCTAAAGAAGAAGTTATTGGAGATATTATTGGTCTATTACAATCACCTGCTAAGAATGTTGTTTCAGCACTTAAATCTGGTGGCGGTAAAATAGCCGGAATTCTTAAAACTCTTTCTGAAAAGGAAGGATAAACACGTACGCACTTTTTAACAATTATAATTAAAGAACTTTTTAAAACGATAGAAAAATGGCAGATTTAAAAGATTTCGCAGAACAATTGGTTAACTTGACTGTAAAAGAAGTTAATGAGTTAGCTGATATTCTAAAAGAAGAATATGGTATTGAGCCTGCTGCTGCAGCTGTTGCTGTTGCTGGTGGTGCTGCTGGTGGTGAAGAAGCCGCTGAAGAGCAAACTGAATTTGATGTAATCCTCAAGGCTCCGGGAGGTGCTAAACTTGCAGTAGTTAAGCTTGTTAAAGAACTTACTGGTCTTGGTCTTAAAGACGCTAAAGGTTTAGTTGATGGTGCACCTGCTCCAGTAAAAGAAGGTGTTTCTAAAGATGAAGCTGAAGCATTAAAAGCACAGTTAGAAGAAGCAGGAGCTGAGGTTGAGCTTAAATAAGCTTGACAAAAGCAATATTATTTAGGTTTAGGCCTCAGGATTCGCTCCTGAAGGTCTAAACCCTTTTGCGTATATAACGGCACAGTCCTTGTAACGCACCTATATATATAACAAATTATAATTCCGTCCATAGATGTTAGCAAAGCAAACTGAAAGATTGAGTTTCTCTTCTGTAAAGAACAGGCCTGATTATCCTGACTTTCTGGATATCCAGATCAAGTCATTCCAGGACTTCTTTCAATTGGAAACCAAATCAGAAGAGCGGGGAAATGAAGGTCTGTATAATACCTTCTTAGAGAACTTCCCAATTACGGACACCCGTAACCAATTTGTACTAGAATTTTTAGATTATTTCGTGGACCCGCCAAGATACTCCATTCAGGAATGTATTGAGCGTGGTTTAACTTACAGTGTTCCGCTTAAAGCAAGATTAAAGCTTTATTGTACAGACCCGGAACACGAAGATTTTGAAACCATCGTACAGGACGTTTATTTGGGAACTATCCCTTATATGACCCCAAGTGGTACTTTTTGTATCAATGGAGCAGAGCGCGTGGTTGTATCCCAATTACACCGCTCGCCCGGGGTTTTCTTTGGACAATCTTTCCATGCTAATGGAACAAAACTATATTCTGCCCGCGTAATTCCTTTTAAAGGATCATGGATAGAATTTGCTACCGATATTAACAGCGTGATGTATGCTTATATCGATAGAAAGAAAAAATTACCTGTTACAACGCTTTTCCGTGCTATCGGTTTTGAGCGGGATAAAGATATTCTTGAAATTTTTGACCTTGCAGAAGAGGTTAAAGTTTCTAAAACAGGACTAAAAAAAGTATTGGGTCGTAAACTGGCGGCTCGTGTATTGAATACCTGGTATGAGGATTTCGTAGATGAAGATACAGGAGAGGTAGTTTCAATTGAACGTAATGAAATTGTTCTGGATCGTGATACAGAACTTGAAAAAGAACATATAGAAGAAATTCTGGAAACTGGTAGTAAAACTATTCTTCTTCATAAAGAGGATAATCAAACCGGTGACTATGCGATTATTCACAATACCTTACAAAAAGACCCTACCAACTCTGAAAAAGAAGCGGTAGAACATATTTATCGTCAGCTACGTAATGCAGAACCGCCAGATGAGGAAACGGCTCGTGGTATTATCGATAAATTATTTTTCTCAGATCAGCGTTACAGTCTTGGTGAAGTTGGTCGTTACAGAATGAATAAAAAACTTGGTCTTGATGTGGCTATGGATAAGCAGGTGCTTACCAAAGAAGATATCATTACCATTGTAAAATATTTAATTGAGCTTATAAACTCTAAAGCTGAGATTGATGATATCGATCACTTGTCTAACCGTCGTGTTAGAACTGTAGGTGAGCAACTATCCCAGCAGTTTGGTGTTGGTCTTGCCCGTATGGCACGTACTATTCGTGAGAGGATGAATGTTCGTGATAATGAGGTGTTTACACCAATAGATTTGATTAACGCAAAGACATTGTCTTCTGTTATTAATTCTTTCTTCGGGACAAACCAGTTATCCCAGTTCATGGACCAGACAAACCCGCTTGCAGAGATTACGCACAAGCGTCGTCTTTCAGCACTTGGGCCAGGTGGTTTATCCAGAGAAAGAGCAGGATTTGAAGTACGTGATGTTCACTATACACACTATGGTAGACTTTGTCCTATTGAAACTCCTGAAGGTCCAAACATTGGGTTAATCTCTTCACTTGCAGTTTATGCAAAAGTGAATGGAATGGGCTTCATAGAGACTCCCTATAGAAATGTTACTGATGGTAAGATCAATCTTTCTGAAGAGGCTGTTTACTTTAGTGCAGAGGAAGAAGAAGGAAAGAAAATTGCCCAGGCAAATATTCCTTTAGAAGATGATGGAACGATCACTGCTGAAAGGGTTATTGCAAGAATGGAAGGTGACTTCCCGGTTGTAGATCCAAAAGAGATCCATTATACCGATGTTGCACCAAACCAGATTGCATCTATTTCGGCTTCATTAATTCCTTTCCTGGAACATGATGATGCCAACCGTGCATTGATGGGATCTAACATGATGCGTCAGGCCGTACCATTGTTAAGAGCTGATTCTCCTATTGTTGGAACGGGTCTTGAAAGACAGGTTGCTACAGATTCACGTGTGTTGATTAATGCTGAGGGTGAAGGAGAAGTAGAATATGTAGATGCAAACCAGATTACAATTAAGTACGATCGTACAGAGGAAGAGCGTATGGTTAGTTTCGATAGTGATTCTAAAACTTACGATCTTATAAAGTTCCGTAAAACCAACCAGGGAACTTCTATAAACCTTAAGCCAATTGTAGCTGTAGGGGATAGAGTAACCAGAGGTCAGGTTCTATGTCAGGGTTACGCTACTGAAGCTGGGGAACTTGCTTTAGGAAGGAACATGAAAGTTGCCTTCATGCCCTGGAAAGGATATAACTTTGAGGATGCGATTGTAATTTCTGAAAAAGTAGTTAGAGATGATATTTTCACCTCTATTCATATAGATGAATATTCACTGGAAGTTCGGGATACCAAATTGGGTAACGAAGAATTGACTAATGATATTCCGAACGTTTCTGAAGAGGCTACAAGAGATCTTGATGAACACGGGATGATAAGAATTGGTGCCGAGGTTAAACCTGGAGATATTCTTATTGGAAAAATTACTCCAAAGGGAGAAAGTGATCCTACTCCTGAAGAGAAATTGTTAAGAGCAATCTTTGGTGATAAAGCAGGTGATGTTAAAGATGCCTCTTTAAAAGCTTCTCCTTCTTTAAGCGGAGTTGTAATAAATAAGAAACTTTTTGCCAGAGCTATTAAAGATAAGCGCAAGAGAGCTCAGGATAAAGAAGATATTTCGGCTTTAGAGATGAAGTACGAAACAAAGTTCACTACTTTAAAATCTGATCTGGTAGATAAATTATTTGCCATTATTGGAGGAAAAACAGCACAAGGTGTTCAAAACGACTTAGGGGAAGAAGTAATGCCAAAAGGTAAGAAATATACCCTTAAGATGTTAAACGCTGTAGACGATTACACGCACCTTACACAGGGTACGTGGACTACAGATGACCATCTGAATGTGTTGGTAGCAGACCTTCTTCATAATTACAAGATTAAAGAAAATGACCTTCAGGGTAATTTAAGAAGAGAGAAGTTTACCATCTCTGTTGGTGATGAACTTCCTTCAGGTATTCTTAAACTTGCTAAAGTTTACATCGCTAAGAAGCGTAAGCTTAAAGTAGGGGATAAGATGGCTGGACGTCACGGTAACAAAGGTATTGTTGCAAGAATCGTTCGCCAGGAAGATATGCCGTTCCTTGAAGACGGAACTCCGGTTGATATTGTGTTGAACCCACTTGGTGTACCATCACGTATGAACATTGGGCAGATTTATGAGACTGTACTTGGTTGGGCAGGACAAAAATTAGGGAAGAAGTATGCGACTCCAATTTTTGACGGTGCAACTATAGACCAGATCAATGAACTGACTGATGAAGCAGGAATTCCAAGATTTGGACATACTTATCTTTTTGATGGTGGTACAGGAGAGCGTTTTGACCAACGTGCAACTGTAGGTGTAATTTATATGCTGAAATTAGGACACATGATTGACGACAAAATGCATGCTCGTTCCATTGGTCCTTACTCATTAATTACACAACAACCGCTTGGTGGTAAAGCACAATTTGGTGGTCAGCGTTTTGGTGAGATGGAAGTTTGGGCACTTGAGGCTTATGGAGCATCAAGTACGCTAAGAGAAATCTTAACAGTTAAGTCTGATGACGTGATAGGAAGGGCTAAAACTTACGAAGCAATCGTTAAGGGAGAGCCTATGCCGGAACCTGGATTACCAGAATCTTTTAACGTGCTTATGCACGAATTGAAAGGTCTTGGCCTGGATATTAAGTTAGAAGAATAAATTACTGTTTTAGAATACGGGGTGTTTCAAAGGCACCCCCTTAAAACAGATTTTTCACAATAATTAGATAGCAGCATTTATTATGGCTAGAAATAATGATAAGAATACAGTACAGAGATTTGACAAGATCTCTATCGGTTTAGCTTCTCCCGAGTCAATCCTTGCGGAATCCCGTGGTGAAGTTCTTAAGCCGGAAACTATCAATTATCGTACGCACAAACCAGAGCGTGACGGATTGTTCTGTGAGCGTATTTTTGGTCCTGTAAAGGATTACGAATGTGCCTGTGGAAAGTATAAAAGAATTCGCTATAAGGGGATCGTTTGTGACCGTTGTGGTGTAGAGGTGACAGAAAAGAAGGTGCGTAGAGATCGTGTGGGGCACATTAATTTGGTAGTTCCTGTAGCACATATCTGGTATTTCCGTTCTTTACCAAATAAAATAGGTTACTTGCTTGGGCTTCCTTCCAAGAAATTGGATATGATTATTTACTACGAGCGGTATGTAGTAATCCAACCTGGTAATGCCAAGAATGAAGAAGGTGATCCACTTAAGAAAATGGATTTCCTTACTGAAGAAGAATATCTGAATGTTCTGGATAGCCTTCCTCAGGAAAATCAATACCTCGAAGATAACGACCCAAATAAGTTTATCGCTAAAATGGGAGCCGAATGTCTTATTGAGATTCTTAGAAGAATTGATCTTAATGAACTTTCTTACGAACTAAGACATAAAGCAAATAACGAAACTTCAAAGCAGCGTAAAACTGAGGCGCTTAAGAGACTTCAGGTTGTGGAGGCACTTCGTGATGCAAACAAGAACCGGGAAAACAATCCGGAGTGGATGATAATGAAGGTTGTTCCGGTTATTCCACCAGAACTTAGACCTTTGGTGCCACTTGATGGTGGACGTTTTGCGACTTCAGATTTAAATGATCTTTACAGAAGGGTTATTATCCGTAATAACCGTCTTAAGAGATTAATGGAGATTAAAGCTCCTGAAGTAATCTTACGTAACGAAAAGCGTATGCTTCAGGAATCAGTAGATTCTCTGTTTGATAATACAAGAAAATCTTCAGCAGTAAAAACCGATTCTAACCGTCCTTTGAAATCGCTTTCAGATTCATTAAAGGGTAAGCAAGGGCGTTTCCGTCAGAACTTACTTGGTAAGCGTGTGGATTATTCAGCACGTTCGGTAATTGTGGTTGGACCAGAACTAAAAATGTTCGAGTGTGGTCTTCCGAAGAATATGGCAGCAGAACTTTACAAGCCTTTCGTGATCAGAAAACTTATTGAAAGAGGGATTGTAAAAACTGTAAAATCTGCAAAGAAAATTATAGATAAAAAAGAGCCTGTAGTATGGGATATCCTTGAAAATGTTCTTAAAGGACACCCTGTATTACTTAACCGTGCTCCTACGCTTCACCGTTTAGGTATCCAGGCATTCCAGCCGAAACTTATTGAAGGTAAAGCGATACAGTTGCACCCATTGGCGTGTACGGCATTTAATGCCGACTTTGATGGTGACCAGATGGCGGTTCACCTTCCGCTTGGGCCAGAGGCTATTTTGGAAGCACAAATGTTAATGCTGGCTTCTCACAATATTCTTAACCCTGCCAATGGTTCACCAATTACGGTACCATCTCAGGATATGGTTCTGGGTCTGTATTATATGACCAAACTTAAGAAATCTACCGATGAAGAAAAGGTGAAAGGTGAAGGCCTTACTTTTTATTCTACGGAAGAAGTTATTATAGCTTATAACCAGAAGAAAGTAGATCTTAACGCCGGCATCAAGATTCGTGCGAAAGATTTCAATGAAGCTGGTGAATTGGTTTACCAGATTATAGAAACAACTGTTGGTAGAGTACTATTTAATGAATCTGTTCCTGAAAAGGCTGGTTTCATTAACGAAGTACTTACAAAGAAAACTTTGCGTGAGATCATTGGGGATATCCTTAAAATCACAAGTGTACCTGAAACTTCTGAGTTCCTTGATAGTATCAAAGGGCTTGGATATGGATTTGCATTCCGTGGTGGACTTTCCTTCAGCTTAGGGGATATTATTATTCCTGAAGAGAAGCAGGCAATGATCGATGAAGCCAACGAACAGGTTGAAGGTATTATTGGTAACTATAACATGGGACTTATTACCAACAACGAACGTTATAATCAGGTAATCGATATCTGGACTTCTACCAACGCAGGATTGACTGAATTGGCTATGAAGCGAATCCGTGAAGATAAGCAAGGATTCAACTCTGTATATATGATGCTTGATTCCGGAGCCCGTGGTTCTAAAGAGCAGATTCGTCAGTTAACCGGTATGCGTGGACTGATGGCTAAGCCTAAGAAATCCAGTTCTGGTGGTGGTGAAATTATTGAAAACCCGATTCTTTCTAACTTTAAGGAAGGGCTTTCAATTCTTGAGTACTTTATCTCAACTCACGGTGCACGTAAAGGTCTTGCCGATACTGCACTAAAAACTGCCGATGCAGGTTACTTAACCCGTCGTCTGGTAGATGTTTCACAGGATGTTATTGTAAATGATGAAGATTGTGGAACATTACGAGGTGTGGAAGTACGCGCACTTAAGAAAAATGAAGAAATCGTAGAATCTCTTGGAGAACGTATTTTAGGACGTATTTCCTTACAGGATGTTCAAAATCCGTCTACAGAGGAACTAATAGTTGCAGCGGGCGAAGAGATTACAGAGGCTGCAGTTAAGAAGATAAACGAAGCTCCTATTGAGAGCGTAGAAGTACGTTCCCCGCTTACATGTGAAGCGAAGAAAGGAATATGTGTGAACTGTTACGGTAGAAACCTTGCCACCAACAAATTGGTTCAAAGAGGTGAAGCTGTAGGTGTTGTGGCCGCTCAGTCTATTGGTGAGCCAGGTACTCAGCTTACATTGCGTACCTTCCACGTGGGTGGTATTGCAGGTAACATTTCAGAAGAAAATAAACTTATAGCTAAGCTTGACGGTATTGCTGAAATTGAAGACCTTAAAGTGGTAAGAGGTGAAGCGCCAGATGGTAGTACTTCAGATATCGTGATTTCACGTACTGCAGAACTTAAGATCAAGGACAAGAAAACAGGAGTGGTATTGAGTAATAACAACATTCCTTATGGTTCTCAGATCTTTATTGAAGACGGTGCTGAAATTTCTAAAGGTGATATTGTTTGCCAATGGGATCCATACAACGGTGTGATTATTTCAGAATTTGCCGGTAAGATCAAGTATGAAAATGTTGAACAAGGTGTGACTTATCAGGTTGAAATTGATGAGCAGACAGGTTTCCAGGAAAAAGTTATTTCTGAATCCAGGAACAAGAAACTTATTCCAACACTTCATATTCTAGGTAAAAAAGACGAAGTAATTCGTTCTTACAACCTTCCGGTTGGGGCTCACCTTATGGTAGATAACGAAGAGAAAATAGGTGTAGGTAAGATTCTTGTTAAGATTCCACGTAAATCTTCTAAAGCAGGGGATATTACAGGTGGTCTTCCAAGGGTAACCGAACTATTTGAAGCTCGTAACCCATCAAATCCTGCTGTGGTTAGTGAGATTGACGGTGTTGTTTCCTTCGGAAAAATTAAGCGTGGTAACCGCGAGATTATCGTAGAATCCAAACTTGGAGAAGTTAAAAAGTACCTTGTAAAACTTTCTAACCAGATCCTTGTTCAGGAGAACGATTATGTTCGTGCAGGTATGCCGCTTTCTGATGGTTCTATTACACCAGAAGATATCCTGAACATTAAAGGACCAAATGCTGTACAACAGTATCTTGTGAATGAAGTTCAGGAAGTTTACCGACTACAGGGTGTGAAGATTAACGATAAGCACTTTGAAGTAGTAGTACGTCAAATGATGCGTAAAGTAAGAATTCAGGATCCGGGAGATACTATTTTCCTTGAAAACCAACTTGTACACAAAGCTGACTTTATTGAAGAAAATGATAAAATTTTCGGAATGAAGGTCGTGGAAGATGCGGGTGATTCAGAAAATCTTAAACCGGGACAAATTGTTTCTCCAAGAGAACTAAGGGATGAGAATTCCATTCTTAGAAGAGAAGACAAGAATCTTGCGACTGCAAGAGACGTGACTGCTGCAACGGCAACTCCGGTTCTTCAGGGTATTACCAGAGCATCACTTCAGACAAAATCATTTATCTCGGCTGCTTCCTTCCAGGAAACTACCAAGGTACTTAACGAAGCTGCAGTGAGTGGTAAGATAGATAATCTTGAAGGATTAAAAGAGAACGTAATTGTAGGACATAGAATACCTGCAGGTACGGGAATGCGTAAATATGATAGCATTATTGTTGGTTCTAAAGAAGAATTCGACCAGATGCTTGAGAAAAAGCAGGAAGTAAATTATAATTAATACAGAATTTCAGGGCTGCAGTTTTGTAGCCCTGTTTTTTTACTATACATCAAATCCCGGCCTTCGTCGGGATTTTTTGTACTTTTATATGACATGAAAATTTTAATATTATGAGCGAAGAAAAAAAGCCGAAAAAAGGACAAATCAATATAGAACTGGATGAAAATGTAGCTGAAGGTATCTACTCAAATCTGGCAATTATCAACCATTCTGTTTCAGAATTTGTGGTGGATTTTGTCAATATTATGCCGGGAAAACCGAAGAATAAAGTCAAATCCAGAATCATTCTTACTCCGCAACATGCGAAAAGACTTTTAAAAGCCCTCGCAGATAATGTACAGCGATTTGAAAAAGCACACGGAGAAATTAAGGATTACGAAAAGGCTCCCCTTCCTTTAAATTTTGGCCCAACGGGACAGGCTTAAGAAAAGTAATTGACTGATGGTCGATAATTGCCAATTTTCGGCATGCACTTAGAACCTCGCAAATTCGAATCTGCGGGGTTTTCCTGTTTTACTACTTTATCTTTTTCTTCTGCAAAAAATCATTAGCTGAAAAAAATGTCGAAAATACCCTTCTAAAACTGAAAAAAATTAGACTCACATCTTCACTTCACGCTAAGCCTGCAAAAATTCTCATCTAAAAATGCCAAATTTCGGTCAACCCTTCCTTAGGCCTAAAAAGCGACAGTCAAATTTTCATTTTCAGCCGTAAACTTTATTGTGAAAATCAACCAGAGATAAAAATTTAGCAGAAGCATCCCGTAATACTTATTTAAATAAGTTCAAATTCCGTAAATTAGAAGAAGACGCTGTCCTGTTCTACACTTCAGCTAAAGAAATCAATAAAATATGAACGAAAGTACATCAAATTCAGAACCAACAAAGCGCATCGCAGCTATAGACATGGGAACAAACTCTTTTCATGCTGTTTTAGTGGATATTTATCCGGATGGTAGTTTTCGCACCGTAGATAAACTCAAAGAGATGGTGAAACTTGGCGAAAAGGGAATGGATAATTACCTGAGTGAAGAGGCAATGGAAAGAGGCCTCGAGGCATTAAAAAGGATCAAGTTCTTATGTGATCGTCAAAATGTAGAGCAGATTCTTGCTTATGCGACAAGTGCTATTAGGGAAGCTGCAAATGGCGGAGATTTTATTCAGCAAATAATAGATGAAGTAGGTATTAAAGCGAGAGCAATCTCGGGAAAAATGGAGGCCGAAATGATCGCTTATGCCGTGAAGCATGGAATTTCACTTACCGAAGAAATGGTGCTCATGGTGGATATAGGAGGAGGTAGTGTTGAATTTATCATCGGAAATAAAGATGAATCGGTTTATTTTACCAGTCTAAAACTTGGAGTTGCCAGGATGGCAGCAGGTTTTATAAATTCTGATCCCATAACAGAAAAAGAGATTGCAGCATTAAATGAGCATTTTAGGAAAGAGCTTAGCGAAGTTTCTCAAAACCTGAAAAAATACAATGTAAATACAATTGTAGGATCTTCGGGAACTATGGAAAATATTGGCGAAATGGTTGCAGGACGTAACGCTATTACTGCAGAAATGACTCTTAATGAGCTTCAGTTTAATTCTCAGGAATTTATGGATTTTTACGACCATTTCATCAAGCTGGATATCGAAAAACGTGCAAAGGAGAAAGGTCTTGAAGAAAAAAGGCTGGACATTATCAATCCCGGAATGGTCCTTCTTAAATTTATGATTGAGGAGTTTAAGATCGATAATGTGAAAATTTCAGAGTCCGCTTTGCGGGAGGGAATGATCCTTAATTTTATTGATAAGGAAAGAGACCAGCTTAATTTGCAATTAGTACGTCATTTCCCTGATCCACGTAAGAGAAGTGTATATGAGCTTTTGCATAAATGTGATTGGCCGGAGCAGCATTGCACTCATGTAACCAATTTCGCACTGCAATTATTTGATGAATTTCAGAAAGATCTGAAGTTAGCAGATTCAGATAGAGAACTATTTGAATACGCCAGTCTTATGCATGACATTGGTTACTATATTTCTCACCGAAAACACCACAAACATGCGCTGTACTTAATCCGAAATTCAGATTTGCTTGGTTTTAAAGAAGATGAAATTAACCTGATGGCGAATGTCGCACGCTATCATAGAAGGTCAACTCCGCACAAGCGGCATAAAAGATATAAGGATCTTGATAAGAACTTGCGAAATCGGGTGAAAAAGCTTTCTGCACTGTTACGTGTTGCAGATGGTTTGGATCGCAGCCATTATCAAAATGTGCGGGAACTGGAAATTAAAAAGGATAATGAAGAAGTTACACTTCTTATAACTACCGCTAGTGATCCTCAGCTGGAGATTTGGGGCACTTTGCGTAAATCAAAATTATTTGAGAAGGTAACCGGAAAAAAATTAAAAATATTTTCAGTGGTAGAAGAGGAAGTAGTGTAGGTGAGTATCTAAAGGAGTCTTTTAAGGAGATACCTAGAATTGCTGTCAGCCTGAACCTGTCGAAGGCCATTTCTTTTTAAAACCCAAATCCAGAGCGATAATTGCCAATTTAGAGCCTCCTGTTTTGAGCATTGAATAGAATTCAGCAGTTAACCTGTCGAATGGCAATTTCTGCTCATGTCGGGTTTATAAAATCTATTCCAGGTACTTCTTAAAATAAACCCGTGCAGCCTTCATTACCTTTGGTGCCAGGATTAGAGTGGAGATCATTGTTGGAATGGCCATCAACGCAAAAAATCCGTCAATTAAATTGATCATCATACTCAGGGAAGTTGTGGCGCCAACCAGAATGCTTAATATATAAAAGTAATTGTAGTAATGCTTGTTTTCGGCTCCCAGGAGGAAGTTGAGGCATTTTGTTCCGTAATAGGAATATGAAAAAAGTGAGGAAATACTAAATGCCGCGATGCACAACAGTAAAACATAATCTCCGACATACGGAATGGAATTTCTGAAAGCTGCTGCGGTAAGGCTAACTCCATTGGCATCGCTGCTTTGCCACACTCCGGTTACAAGAATAGCAAGAGCTGTAAGCGTACAAACGACCAAAGTGTCTATTGCTGGTCCAAGCATAGCAACCAGGCCTTCCCGAACGGGTTCTGAAGTTTTACTTGCACCATGTGCCATCGTAGCGGTTCCAATTCCCGCCTCATTTGAAAAAGCCCCTCTTCGTATTCCCAGGATCATTAATCCGCCTATAATTCCGCCGAAAAGTGGCTCTCCCTTATAATTTTCCGCAGCAAAAGCATCAGTAAAAATGAGCCCCAGGTAACGCGGCAGTTCCTCAAGATTTATAAAAAGGATTACAAGAACAGCTACAAAATAAACAGCAACCATTGCAGGCACCAGCTTAGAAACCGTACGGCTTATTCTGTAAAGTCCACCAAGAATTACTGCGGAAGTGATTATTGTAAGGATAATTCCAATAATGAGATTAGACATAAATCCTGTTTCAATTCCTTGTGGCTCGAGTAAAATTGAATTTATCGCCTGGGTTAATTGATTCACATTAAAAACCGGCAGAGCTCCCACCAGTCCCGCTATCGCAAAAAACACAGCCAGCGGCTTCCAGCTTTTTCCCAGGCCTTCCATTATATAATACATTACGCCGCCCTGGATGTTTCCTTCAGTATCTTTTCCGCGGTACATTACCGCTAAGGTATTAGTGAAAAATTTGGTAGACATTCCTACAATTGCGCTTATCCAAAGCCAGAAAACAGCTCCCGGGCCTCCTAATGCAATCGCAACCGCCACGCCGGCAATATTTCCCATTCCTACAGTGGAAGAAAGCGCTGTGGATAGCGCCTGAAAATGATTAATTTCTCCAGGAGCGTTAGGGTCATCATACTTTCCCCGAAGCAAATCCAGAGAATGTCCCAAATACCGGAAAGGCAGAAATCGTGAAAGGATCAGCAAATATAATCCGCCGCCGATGAGCAAAATAACCAGAGGTAAACCCCATACAAGCGAAGCAAATTCCGCAATAAGCTCATTCAGTTGATCCATAGTTTTCACATTTGGATCGAAAATAGGAAATTAAACCCTATAAATCCGCACGCTGTTGTTTTTAAAATTCTGAAGTAAAGTGAAATTTAATATCTGGATATTTCTGCTGAGTCATTTGCAGCGAAAATTGGGAATCGGCTAAAAATACCAGCTGACCTTGTTTGTCCTTGGCCAGGAATTTCGATTTTACCCGCTTGAAATCTTTAAATTCTTCACTCTTCGGATTGTCTGCTTCTACCCAGGTAGCTTTATAGACATTCAGGTTTTCATAAGTACATTTCGCTCCGTATTCGTGTTCTAATCTATACTGAATAACTTCAAACTGAAGTGCTCCAACAGTTCCAATAATCTTCCTTCCGTTTAACTCCAAAGTAAATAATTGTGCAACACCTTCGTCCATCAACTGGTCAATTCCTTTTTCCAGTTGCTTGGATTTCATAGGATCGGCGTTATTGATATAGCGAAAATGTTCTGGAGAAAAACTTGGAATTCCTCTGTACATCAGGTTTTCACCTTCAGTTAAGGTATCACCTATTTTAAAGTTTCCGGTGTCGTGTAAACCCACAATATCACCCGGATAAGAGACATCTACAATTTCTTTTCGTTCAGCAAAAAAAGCATTCGGACTCGAAAACTTAAGGCTCTTATTATGTCTTACATGTAGGTAAGGTTTGTTTCTTTCAAACTTTCCGGAGACAATTTTTATAAAAGCAAGTCGGTCACGGTGCTTGGGATCCATATTGGCGTGGATTTTAAAAACGAATCCGGTAAATTTATCTTCATCAGGTTCAACCAATCTTTCGTCGCTTTCCTTTGGACGGGGTGTAGGAGCAATGTTAATAAAGCAATCCAGAAGTTCCCGAACACCAAAATTATTTAAAGCCGATCCAAAGAAAACGGGCTGCAACCTTCCGGCAAGATACGCCTCCTTGTCAAATTCAGGATAAACGCCCTGCGCCAATTCCAGTTCCTCTCTTAACGTATCGGCAGCTTTATCGCCAATCAGCTCATTAAGTTCTTCAGAAGCAAGATCAGAAATTTCTACAGTTTCTTCAATATCTTTCCTGGGATCGCCTGTAAATAGGTTTACATTCTGTTCCCAGATATTATAAATACCTTTAAAATCGTAACCCATCCCGATTGGGAAACTCAGCGGAGTTACGGTGAGGTTCAGTTTTTGCTCAATTTCATCAAGAAGTTCAAAAGCATCTTTCCCTTCACGATCCATTTTATTTATAAAAACGATCATGGGAATATTCCGCATACGGCAAACTTCAACGAGTTTTTCAGTTTGTTCCTCAACACCTTTGGCAACGTCAATCACAACAATCACGCTGTCTACCGCAGTGAGCGTCCTAAAAGTATCTTCAGCAAAATCCTTGTGACCGGGCGTATCTAAAATATTAATTTTAATGTCCCGGTATTCAAACGCAAGAACAGAAGTAGCTACAGAAATCCCACGCTGCCGCTCAATTTCCATAAAGTCACTCGTGGCACCTTTCTTAATTTTGTTGGATTTTACTGCACCGGCTTCCTGAATTGCACCTCCAAAGAGCAAAAGTTTCTCTGTAAGGGTAGTTTTACCGGCATCTGGGTGAGAAATAATACCAAAAGTTCTTCTTCTCTTTATTTCTTTCTGAAAACTCTTCATCTATTGATAATTGAAGCGCAAAAGTACTATTCTTTCAGGAATTTTTCGAAGAACTGAGATCCTAATTCTCTGCGGAATTATGGTCGATAATTGGCATTTTTCGGGTTTCATTTTTTTAAAAGTCCGTAACTTTCAGGTTGAGCATTTGGGGCTTATGAAGATTTCTTCAGAATATAAATTACTGATATTGGGAATTTTACTTGTAATTTTTCCGCGGATATCTTCTGCACAGACGCAAATGGAACATATTGCAGCAGGTTCTTACCTGGTAAACATGGGCGTAAGGCCGCAGACGTCTTCTAATGCGCTAAAACCGTATGGTTTACTGCATGATTTGCTGAAAAACGAGTCGGTAGAGATAAAATGGGTCATAAATCCCGAAAAAGAGAAGGACGGAGTTGATTTTATTCATGATAGTATTGAATTTAGAGGCAGCTCTTTTGTTGTCCCGGTTTCTTACATCACTGAGGAAGTAAAACAGAAGATCGAAAACTGGCAAAAAAAGGGAGTGGTTGGGAAGTTTGCAGTTTCAAACCTGAATTTGCCAATTTTCACCACTCTTTCTGTCGCACCAAAATGGACGCTGGACAGGCAAAACGGAAATATTGCACTTCCATTTTTTGAAGCTGCAGAAATTCCTGCGGAAGCCTTCGGTGGTAGTAATCCTGCAAATTGGAAAAACCCAACAGAACTTGGAGTGTGCGATGATATTTTTGTGATGCCGCATGCGGAGCCAAAATTTGAAACCCATAATAATCTTTATTACTGGAATCGCAATTACAAAGGTGCGATCTGGGCCGGTTGCCATGCAGGAAGTCAATTGGAAAACCTGGTGGGAATAGAAGAAGTAGGCGCTGACAAAAAACCAATTCAGCTTAATTTTCTTTCAGCAGGATTTGCAGGAGCTGCCAGTGCGGGTTTAATTCCGTATCATGAACATCGCCACGCTACGCCACCATACACTCATTTACAACCTGCAGATCCTGTTTCCCAATATTTAGGAATTTCAGATAATGCATATTTAAATGGATCTGAGCGGGTTTTTTATCCGAGAAATAGAAATTTATGGAGATACGGAGTAAAGAAAATTGTAATGGATCCTTCGGCGCCTGATAATCCCTCTTTAACTAAAGCGGAAGCCGCCATTGTTGTTTACGGTCATGGTTTTGATAATAAGCAAAACGGACTGGTAATGTACCAGGCCGGGCACAGTATTTTTGGTGATACAGAACAACATATTGCGGCGATGCGTACCTTTTTTAATTGGAGTTTTTATGCTGCGGAAGTAAAACGAAAACAGAATCTCGTAAGATTTGATAATGAAAATGCACAGGAGTCGGTAATTGCTGCCAGGGTAGGGGACGATTTGGCAAAATTATTAAAGCTGAATCACATTCATTTCGACCTGGATAAAGCTGAAATTAAGACGGAAGCAAAAAAGGAACTGGACCGGATTGTAGGTTTTATGAATGATTATCCCGAATTGCTCATCGATGTTCGTTCTCATACAGATTGCAGGGCAGATGACGATTATAATCTAAAACTTTCTGAAGAAAGAGTAGCAGTGACAAAGGATTATCTCCTGCAGAAAGGTATAGATCCAAAACGGATTTCCGGTCGCGGTTATGGTGAAACCGAAATTATGAATGACTGCATAAACGGTGTTCCCTGTAACGAAAAGCAGCATGAAATCAATAGGCGATCAGAATTTATTCTATCCATAGACTGCTCTCTCTATTCCGGCCGACTTAAACAAAACACAAAGTAGTAATACCTGAAAAAACTTATTTGGTAAAGGTATTGGCTATTTTGTACATTTGATTTTCAATAGAAAAAATGGCAAAGGAAAAGGTTATTTTAGTTAACGAAAAGGATGAGCAGGTTGGTCTTATGGAAAAGATTGAAGCTCATGAAAAGGCGCTTTTGCACAGGGCATTTTCAGTTTTCGTTTTTAATGAGAAGGGAGAGACCATGATTCAGCAGCGTGCACTTTCAAAATACCATTCCCCCGGTTTATGGACAAATACCTGTTGCAGCCACCAGCGCGAGGGAGAAACAAATATACAGGCTGGAAAAAGACGTCTCCAGGAAGAAATGGGTTTCTCGACAGATTTAAAAGATACCATTTCATTTATATATAAAGCCCCTTTCGACAATGGTCTGACAGAGCATGAATTCGACCATATTTTGGTTGGGAAATTTGAAGGAGAACCAGATTTGAATCCAGATGAAGTTGCAGACTGGAAGTGGATTAGCCTTGAGGATGTAGAGAAGGATATGAAACAGAATCCTGAAATATATACCGAATGGTTTAAAATAATATTCGATAAGTATTATTCACATATAAAATCATGAGGTTAACCGTCCATAGAAAAGCACATTTTAATGCTGCCCACCGTCTTTTCAGGAAAGAATGGGATGATGCGAAAAATGAAGAAGTTTTCGGAAAGTGCAGCAATCCTAATTACCATGGTCATAATTATGAGCTTACGGTTTCTGTTACCGGAGAAATAGACCCTGAAACAGGCTTTGTGATGGATCTTAAAGTTTTGAAAGATCTAATTTATACTGAAGTTGAGCAGCCTTTTGACCATAAAAATTTAAACGTTGAGGTGGAAGAGTTTAGAACACTTAACCCTACTGCAGAAAATATTGCCGTGGTAATCTGGAACAAACTCCGGAATAATCTAAGGGAGGACCTTGAACTGATGGTTACACTTTATGAGACTCCGCGTAATTTTGTCACTTATAAAGGAGAATAAATAATATGGCACTTAAAGTTGGCGACAGTATTCCGGAAATCGGATTAAAGGATCAGAATGGTAATACTTTCGATTTTTCTTCAGTTAAAGGAATTCAGCCTTTTGTGGTTTATTTTTATCCGAAGGATTTCACCCCCGGCTGTACGAAAGAAGCTTGTTCTTTCAGGGATAAGTATGAGGATTTTAAGGAGTTGGGAGCAGAGGTAATAGGAATAAGTGCAGACTCTGAAGAGTCTCATCAAAAATTTATTTCTAAGTACAACTTACCTTTTATTTTTCTTTCAGATGAAGATAAAACGGCAAGGGATCTTTTTGGTGTAAAGCCGAACCTGCTGGGAATGATTCCGGGAAGGGAAACTTTTATCTTTGACATGCAGGGAATATTGCGTTATAAGTTTAATAGTATGAATGCAACGCGGCATATTCCTGAAGCATTAACCGCCCTGGAGAAAATGAAATAATATTTTTTAGAAAAAATGTGCTGTAGTTTCTTTAGCATATCAAAAAATAGATTAAATTCGCAGCCGAAAATTTATTCAAAATGGCAAGTAAAAGAGTATTGAAAAGAGATGTGAATAATGTAATGGGCGATATTATAGATGCCGCTTATATTCACCAGGCTGCCAATCCTAAAGAAGATCCTGCAAAATCTGAAGCGATCGTAGACGAAGCTATCGCTACTTTTGACGACCTAATTGCAAAGATCAACAAGAAGGACGTAGAAGATAATAAAAAACATTTTAAAGAAGTGAATAAAGAATTTGAAACTAAGGCGAATGCTTTAGTGGAAAAGGTAAACGCTTTATAGTAGTTTTTTGCCGATGTAGCTCAGCTGGCTAGAGCAGCTGATTTGTAATCAGCAGGTCGTGGGTTCGAGTCCCTCCATCGGCTCTTATTTGAAAGCCCCTCCATTTTTGGAGGGGCTTTTTTGTTCCATTTTAGTGAGGGCGAGAAGCCTGTCCAGAGCGGAGGCAGTTTTTTACTACGCAGTCGAAGGAAGTCCCTCCATCGGCTCTTAAGTAAAAGCCCCTCCTTTTTTGGAGGGGCTTTTTTTATATTTAAATTGTAAAAATTGATTTACAGTCTTTCCAGTGTAAAGGTTGCCGGTATGATTTGATCATCAAGTACAAAATCTGTAAAGAAAGAAATCTTGTTGGCATTTCTAAAGCGAAGTGTTCCTTCTAGTTCCCCTGAATTTTCAAGATACACAAAGTAGTTACCTTCTTCGTTGTACCAGGTACCTTTGGCTGAATCTTCCTGACAATTATTAAGTTCGATGTAAAGTGAAGAACTTAGTGTATCATCTCCATAAAAGGTTATTGTTGACTGGCTGTCACATGTATTGGTTTTAACTGGAGCAACTGTTTCAATATTTGTTACTACCCAGGTGCCCACAACACCCGGGTTTTCATCGGTATCGTCACTACATGAAGTAAAAAATAAAAATCCAAATGCTGCTAATAGTAATAAGTATTTTTTCATTCGATTATTTTATGTAAAACAGGGTTTTAAAAGAAACGCCAATATCTAAACCGTTTTTCCTATAAATACGTCTGACTCTGGCGTAGTGCGAAAAATGACAATTATCAACCTTCTGCCTAATGCAGTACGTCCAGTTCCAGTTTTTTAGAAGAATTAGCTTGTGCCTGCTGAAATTCTTCAATGTTATTCTCAATATTTTTATTCCAGAAAGGCACCATTTCTGAAAGTTTTTCCTGCCATTTTGCAGATTTTAACTTTTCAGGAAAAGCAACCTTCAGCACATCTATCATAATGGGTACTGCAACCGATGCTCCCGGTGAGGCACCTAAAAGGGCAGTTATCGTTCCATCTGTACTGTGCACGAGGTCCGTGCCAAATTCCAAAATTCCACCTTGTTCTTTGTCCCTTTTTATGATCTGGACTCGCTGTCCTGCAATTCGCAAGTCCCAATCTTCAGCTTTTGCATCTTTCACAAAGACCCTTAAATCTTCCATCCGTTCTTTATGACCCATAGTAACCTGTTTTATAAGGTATTTCGTGAGCGGTAAATTGTGCCAGAAAACGCCCCACATCGAAGGAATATTATCAATATTTATTGTTTTTGGAAGATCGAGTTTAGATCCCTCTTTCAAAAATTTGGTGGTGAAACCTGCAAAAGGACCAAAGAGCAACTCTTTTTTACCATCAATAAACCTGCTGTCCAGATGTGGTGTGGACATTGGAGGTGCATCTGGTCCCGCTTTGCTGTAAACTTTAGCATGATGTTTCTCTATAATTTCACGATTTTTGCAGTAGAGCCATTGCCCGCTTACCGGAAAGCCACCGTAGCCATCTTTTTCTTCAATTTCTACCTTCTGTAATAAAGGTAAAGCTCCGCCACCGGCACCTATAAAGACATGTTCGGCATCATAATGACATTTTTCCCCGGTCTTTAGGTTTTTTGCTTCCACTTTCCATTCCTGTTTTTTTTCCGGATCTATGTCAAGAACTTCATGGCCGCGAAGAACAGGAACATCAAATTGTGTCTGAAGGATATGAAAATATCTTTCGGTGAGTTTACCGAAATTCACTTCGGTTCCTAACTCCATTCTGGTAGCTGCCATTTTCTCATTTCTGTCTCTGTTTTCCATGATAAGCGGAAACCATTTTTTCAGTGTTTCGAAATCTTCAGAAAACTCCATGCTTTCAAAGAAAGGTACAGATTTCATTGCTTCGTAACGCTTTTTAAGAAATTTTACGTCATCTTCTCCTCTTACCCAACTATGATGAGGTACAGACCTCAGGAAGTTCTTTGGATCCTTTACAAAACCCTGCCCAACAAGGTAAGCCCAGAATTGCTTGGTGGTTTCGAACTGTTCGAAAATCTTAATGGCTTTAGAAACGTGAATATTGCCATTTTCTCCTTCAGGAGTATAATTAAGTTCACATAAGGCAGAATGTCCGGTTCCTGCATTGTTCCAGGCTTCAGTACTTTCCTCGGCTACTTTTTCAAGTCTTTCTAGAATGAGGATCTTGCTTTTTGGTTCCAGCAGTTTCATCATTAGGGCCAGAGTGGCGCTCATGATGCCACCGCCTACACAAATTATATCGTAGTTGTTTTCAGAAGGAATTTTAAAAGTCATACAAGTCTTTTCTCAAATTTAGAAAATTGACCTGCCAATACTTTTAAATATATACTAATACTTCGAAGGAAGAAATTTTTAGGAGTGAAAAATCAGGAATTTTCCCCGGCATATTCTTCTTCAATCTCTTCCTGAAGTTCTATTTCCTCTCTTCTCTCCTTAAGAAATTTCTTTAAGTCCTTACCATATTTAGATTTTATTACATCTTTGCTTAAAGAATTGTAAATCGTGTCCAGGTATTTAATATTTGCATCAAATACTTCGGAAAGGGCAAGGTAGGGAGCGATCTCCAAATCTTTATTATTAATAGCAAAGTTAACGGTATAGAGATATTTTCTTTTTAGCAGTTTATCATACTCCTGGTCTATCTCCATTAGCTTATCTTCATCCTGAGCCTGTTGTGCTTCAAAACTGGATTTGATTAAATCGAGATTACTGTCGTTAAATCGCTTCATTATTTTGCGATACTCGACCAATTTCTCCTGATTTTTCGAACCAACTATTTTTGCAGCGGTTTCAAACTTTTCCAGTTTGGTATTTATCGTAATTTCACCCGCATCGGCAAAGAAATCCAACCTGTCATCATATTCAGAATTATCTATTTTGTCCAGGTACAGGTACATCATTTGTGGACTTTCTATATAGGTTTCCAGTACAAAATGAGGATCACCCTGAATTTCCACAGAGTCCAAATTAACCATAACAGTGTCTTCTATTTTTTGCAGATACACGGTACCTTTTTTAAGTCCGTCAATTTTTCCTCTTACAGTTAAATTGCTCTCTGTTTCAGAGCATGCGGTAATACAAAGAACGAATAGTAAAAGAAGGCCTGTTTTTTTCATGTTAATAGCAATAAATTTTGGAGCGCAAATATCTTATAAATTTCCTGTATATACTAACTGGTGGAAGCCATTTGCATTAAAATTGTACACAAAATTGCACCGTAGGTTCCAACTACATAACCAAATACAGCAAGGAGCACGCCAACTGTTGCAAGAGAAGGATGGAAAGCGGCGGCTACAACAGGAGCAGATGCTGCACCACCAACATTTGCCTGGCTTCCTACGGCGAGAAAGAAATAAGGAGCCTTAATGAGTTTTGCTGTAACCACGAGGATTATGATGTGAATGGTGATCCAAACGAGGCCTATTCCAATTAATGCGGGATTATCAAAAACACTTCCCAGGTCCATTTTCATGCCTATAGTTGCTACAAGGATGTAAATAAAAACACTCCCAAGTTTACTGGCACCGGCTCCTTCATAAGACTTGAATTTCGTGAAAGAAAGTATAATCCCAATTGCAGTGGCAATGGTGATCATCCAAAAGAAGGTGGAAGAGAAGGAGGATAACGCACTTTTGCTATCTGTGAAAACTTCAAAATTAGCCGAAAGAAATGCAGAAATAACTTCGGCACCCCAGTGCGCAATACCTACAGCACCAAATGCCAAAGAAAGCATGATCATTAAATCTGCCAGAGAAGGATTTCGCGTGACACTTGCTGCATAATTGGAAACTTTGTTCTTTAGTTCTTCAATAGCAGAATTATCAGCTTTTAACCAATTGTCTATTTTTTCATTTTTTCCAATTCCCATTAATACAATAGCCATCCAGAGGTTGGCTACCACAATATCCACTAATACCATCCCGCCGTAGAGGTCGGGATTGTACTCATAAATCTCTAACATAGCTGCCTGGTTGGCACCGCCTCCTATCCAGCTTCCTGCAATTGTTGAAAGTCCGCGCCAGATCGCATCGGGACCTGCGCCGCCAATGCTTTCTGGTGATATTACTGAAAATAAAAGTATAGCCAGTGGTCCTCCAAGGATGATTCCCAAGGTGCCTGCAAAAAACATGATAAGTGCTTTTGGCCCCAGGTTAAATACGGCTTTTAAATCAATACTCAGCGTCATAAGTACAAGCGCTGCCGGAAGCAAAAAGCGACTGGATACAAAATAAAGGTTAGAGGTAGAATCGTCTATTAATCCCAAAGAATTAAATATGGCGGGGATTAGGTAGCACATTAACAGTGCGGGAACTACAGCATAAAATTTCTTCCAGAAACCTTCTTTTTGAGATGAGGTATAGAAAACGAAGCCAAGGGCTATCATTAATAATCCAAAGACGATAGCATCATTGGTAAAGACCGGTAATTCTTCCATTTAAATATTTGTGGTTACTGTGGCAAATTACAATTTTAATCGAGGCTTTATAAAGTTTTTAGATGCTTAAAAATCCTTTAGTTCAAAGATATCAATAAGACTTTTGGCTACACCGTCTTCGGTTCCTGGATGGGTAACCACTTTTGCAACCTCCAGGACTTCATTCCTTGCATTAGCAACAGCTATTCCCATTCCAACGCCTTTTACCATCTCCACATCGTTATAATTATCTCCAAAAGCAATACAATCCCTGGCATCGCACCCGTAATGCTCCTTTAATAAATATTGAATTGCCGAAAATTTGGATATTTCTTTGTTGGCTATTTCCAAATATGTTGATTTCGATCTGTATAAATGGAGCTTATCGCCATAATTATCAGTAAGGAAATCCCTTATTTTATCTATGTTCTCTTCTGCGCCCATTGCCATGATTTTGTGCGCACCTTTTTCTTCTTTTTTCCATTTAGTAATAACATCTGCATTGGATTTTACTTCGGGAGCAATCTTAGTATTGGTTTCTTCCCGGGCAGACCATTTATCTTGTCTGGGGACATACCATTCATCATTGTGGTACAGGCTTAAATGGCAGTCCATTTCAGCATTAAAGTTATGTAGGTCTTCCACAATATTTAACGGAATGGTAGTAGAACTAATAGGTTTCTCGTCCACTAAAACAAGACCGCCGTTATAGGCTATAATTGGATAATGTTTAATACCCAGATCATCCTGAAGGTGCCGCATTGCCGCAGGCATTCTTGCAGATATAAGAACGAATGGAAGCTTTTCACTTATATTTTTTACGATTTTTATGGTGTGGTCAGATAGGATTCTTTTGCTATTCAGCAATGTGCCATCTATGTCTGAAAATACGATTTTGTAAGCCATTTTTTATTTTTGGGTTTTATTTTTAGGGTGTCTTTTAGCTTCCTTTAAAGATTTGCTCAGCATCCACTCTATCTGCCCGTTGGTGCTTCTAAAATCGTCAGAAGCCCATTTTTCAATGGCTTTTAGCATCTCCTCATCCACTCTCAATGCAAATGCTTTTTTATTACTCATTCTATTTATTTTTCCAGATTCCGTATAAAATCTATCATTATAGGGATCAGTTCAGGGTGTAACGGCCGGTTGGGTTCGTTATAAGATTTTGAATTTGCCAGCTGGTCATTTCCCTGGATTTCCCTGAAAACGTGATTCATATTGTCGATAATTGCCATTTCTGAGTCTGGTTTTGCTTCTTTAAGTAATTCTGCTTCTTTTACATTCATCTGGACATCGGAAGTTCCGTTGATGATTAAAATCGGTATTTCCAGCTTTGCGACTTCTAAAGCAGGATCAAACTGAATCCAGGAGGCAAGAAATGGTTGTACATCTGCTCTGAACATGGATTCCAGAAAAGGATGATAACTGGTGGTGCTTCCTTTCTGCTTTATTTCATCCAAAGCAGCTCTGGTACCTTCCTTAAGCTCTGGTAATTGGTTGCCAATTTGTTCAGTAATAATATCATCAATACTACGACCCGCACCGGCCAGGGAGATAAAAGCATCAGCCTTATTATTTGCCGCAAGCATACCCACCAAGGAACCCTGGCTGTGTCCGGCTACAATTATTCTCTCATACTCTTCATTTTTTCTGAAGTAGTCCAGCACTGTATTGGCATCTTCAACAAAATTGGTAAAACGAAGATCCTTTTCCTTTAGTTCTGACTGACCAATCTTCATGATTCTTTTATCGTACCGAAAACTGGCAATTCCTTCTTCAGCTAAACGATGGGCCATTTTCTTCAAGGCATCGTTCTTCATCATGGGTTGATTGCTATTCCTGTCGGTGGGTCCCGATCCCTGGATTAAAATTACCAAAGAAGAAGCTGTGCCTTCTGCAGGAATTGCTAATGTCCCGTCGACAAAATTATTGATCGTCAACTCCTCTTCAGTAAAAGTTTCCTGAGCCATAGTCGGCTGAATATTAAAAAGGAGAAACAGGCCGATAATTGTGATTTTGAGCATATGGCTTTTATTGCTGATAATTTATAATAGTTTTTTTAGAGGTTCAAAGGTTCCTAATCTCCAAAAGCAAAATTTGTTATTTTTAATGATTTAAAGTTCCTGCATTTACCACAGGGGAGGCATCTTTATCTCCGCAGAGAATTACCATGAGGTTGCTAACCATTGCGGCCCGGCGCTCGTCATCAAGATTTACAATTTCTTTCCTGCTTAATTCATTCAAAGCCATCTCTACCATACCTACTGCACCTTCTACAATCTTGTGCCTGGCAGCAACAATAGCCGTTGCCTGCTGTCGCTTTAACATGGCACTGGCAATTTCGTTGGCATAAGCGAGGTAACCAATCCTGGCCTCCAAAACTTCAATTCCTGCGATAAATAGACGTTCTTCCAGTTCTTTTTCCAACGCTTCACTAACTTCGTTTACGCTGGAGCGAAGGGTGATGTCCTCATCCAGACCTTCATCTGCAAAGTTATCATAAGGATATAAACTTGCCAATTTTCGCACTGCGGCATCTGTTTGTACCACCACAAAATTTTCAAAGTTATTGACATCAAAAGAAGCTTTATAGGTGTCCATTACCCGCCAAACAAGAATAGTGCTAATCATAACCGGGTTTCCCAGTTTATCGTTTACTTTAAGCCGTTCACTGTCAAAGTTCCTGGCACGAAGGGAAATTTTCTTTTTTGTATAAAACGGATTAACCCAGAAAAGACCGTTTTTTTTGACGGTACCTTTATAATCACCAAAGAGTAATAAAACTCTGGATTCGTTTGGATTAACTAATATTAACCCTGGCAAAATAATAAGAGCGGCGAGAAAAGACAAACCGAGCCATACGCTTTTAAACATTGCGAAGCCTATGATGCTTCCAATGAAGAGGATAAGAAAGATAAATAACATTACATATCCGTTTGATGGATTTAAACCTTTTTCCTGAGTCATGACTAAAATTGTTGGTTGATATTAAAATGATATTATAAATGTATTACTTTAAATTGATAAAATATTAATTTTAACATTCATTTTGTGCAGCTTGATTATATTTGCTGAAAAATTACCTGCTATGAAATCCTTCTTATTTGCTCTCTTGTCTATTTTTATTGTGCAGCTTTCTTTTGCCAATAATGGGGATTGGGGGAAGACCGGCCACCGTGCCACTGCTGAAATTGCTGAGGCCCATCTTTCTAAAAAAGCACAAAAGGCCATAGATAAATTACTAAACGGAAGAAGCCTGGCTTTTGTGGCAAATTATGCCGATGATATTAAGAGCGATCCTAAATTCAGGCAATACGGGCCATGGCATTATGTGAATATTGATCCTGAAGAAGAGGAGTATAATCGGGAAGAAGCAAATCCACGTGGAGACCTGGTACAAGCTATAGAAAAATGTACTGCTGTTTTAAAAGATGAAAATGCTTCTAAAGAGGACAAGCAGTTTTTTTTAAAAATGTTAATTCATTTCATGGGTGATCTTCATCAGCCTTTTCACGCCGGCAGGAGTGAAGATAAAGGAGGTAATGACATCCAGGTGAGATGGTTTGGAGATGGTACCAACATTCACAGTGTGTGGGATAGCAAAATGATTAACTCTTTCCAGATGAGCTATACTGAACTTGCGGAGAATACCAATGAACTTTCAAAAGAAGAGAGGGCTCAAATTACATCTGGCAATCTTCTGGACTGGGTGTATGAGTCCCGGGATCTTGCAGATGAACTTTATGCTTCTGTGGACAGTGGCGAAAAACTCGGCTATGATTATATGTACAAGAGATTTCCTTTGGTGTTGGAGCAGTTACAAAAAGGCGGACTTCGTTTGGCAGAGGTGCTGAATGAGATTTACAAATGATCAGATTATTCTTCTGAAGGTAAGATTGATCCTGCTTCCTATGTCCTTTCTTGACTTTGGAAGTTGATGTTTCCAGAAGTGTTGGGTGCTGCCTCTCATAATGAGTAAACTTCCATGCTTCAGGATAAGCTTGTGCTTTGTGTTTTTTGTTTTATGTTTGAAATGAAAGATCCTTTCTGCTCCAAAACTTACTGAAGCAATTTCGGGGTTTACTCCCAGTTCCTTTTCATCATCAGCATGCCAGCCCATGCTATCCTGTCCGCTTCGGTATAAATTTAACAGACAGGTGCTGAAATTTATAGTACAGACTTTTTCTACAGCAGTTTTTATCTGATGTAATTCTTTAGAAAAATTTTCGGGTTGTAATATTAAGCCAGAGTAGGTGTAGGTTTTGTTATTATTTGCATATAGGGCCGTAAGTCTGGGTTGTAGAACTTCTTTGCCGAATAATCTAATTTTTTCCTGTCTCCATTCAATATCACTAAGCAAATTTTCGAAATAAGTATCCGCTTCAGTTTCAGGAAAAAAGTGAGGAAAATAAAGAAGTTCTGCGTCAGGAAGATCAATTATTTCTGAATCCATTATTTTAATATTGAAGATATTGCCACGCCCACCACATAAGAAAAAACTGAAGAGGAATCCTAAGGATCAGAACCCACCTCGGAATTCCTGCAGCGGCTTTTTCTGAAGATAACATATAAAAATGAACAAGCAAAAAAACTGTTAGCATGAAGATAATCCCGTAAACAGCTTTATTCCTCCAAGTTTCAAATAGCAAAGCTGCTCCTAAAATTATTTCTGCAATACCACTCAAATAAACCAGGGCTTTATGTGCAGGTAAATAACGTGGCATTATTCGCATGTACATTCTGGACCTTAGAAAATGCATGATACCGGCAACTATGTAAATTCCAGCCATAAAATAAAGATGCCACGGGAGGTTCATATTGGTTTTTGTTTAAATATAAAGGAAAAAATCTCCTAAACCCAATCGTTATGGGAAACAGCGGGGAACCTTAATCCTAAAAATTCTTGTGTAGTTCATTGAAATGCAGTAATTTTCGTGTCCCTAGAATCTCTAACTTAACCCATTACTAATTGAAAAAAGGCTACTACAGGCTTCTTCTTTTTCTATTTTCCATACAGGCTTTTGCCCAGGAGAATCCATATTCTGATCCTTTCCTGGATTCCCTATATGATATTTCTGCAAATTATTCTTACGATTACAATTATTACGATGCCATAACCGAGGCAAGAAAATTAATTAAGGAAGCTAAGTTACGGGATAACAACGAGTACCTTTATCATGCCTATAATATTCTTGGTGGCAGCTATACCGATTTAAAGGATACATTACGTGCCCAGAAGAACTACGAGGAGGCTCTGCGTTATGCTATAAAATCAAACAATGATACTCTTGTTCTTTGGGCAAATAATAATTTGGGGAACATCTTTTCTGAAGATAAAGATATAGAAATCCGGCAATTGGGAATTGATTATTATAACGAAGCGATTGCCATTGCAAGAAAAATGGGAATTGAGAGGGAAGTTCTTTATCCTACTAATAATATTGCCTGGACCTATATTGATAATGGAAAATATGATAAAGCTGGTCCTTACCTTTGGGAAGTATGGGATCTCGTGAAAGGTTCTGATGAAGAAGACAGCTATTTGCTCTCATCAATTAATTACCTCACCGGACGGTATTTTGTAGGTATGGGGCAGCTTGAAATGGCAGAACCCTATTTTAAAAATGCCATTTCTAAGGCCGAAAAGGATTTATACCTGCTGGAGGCATCGCTGGCATATAAAGAATATTCTAAATTACTTTTTAAACTGGAAAAGTATGAGGAAGCTTATCTGGCTCTGGAAAAATTTAAAGATTATAATTCTAAAATTTTTGAACAGGAACGACTGCGGCAAATCAATATAGCTAACGCAAAGTTTGATAATAATGACTATCAGAATAACCTCAATTTAGCAGAAAAAGAGCAGCAGTTTCAGGCCGAAATTATAGAAAAATCTAATGAGAAAATTTATATAATGGTGGTATCTTCCATTGTTTTAATAATTATTCTTATTGTACTTAATAAAATTAACCGTGATAGAAAGAAGCTGATTGATGAGTTAAAAATTAAGAATAATGAGCTATATGAATCTAAAAATCAGGCGGAACATCTTTCCAGGTTGAAAACACAATTTTTTTCAACAGTCAGCCATGAGATAAGAACTCCATTGTATGGAGTTGTTGGATTGACTTCTCTTTTATTAGAAGATAAAAGTCTAACAAAGCACCAAAGCGATTTAAAGTCTTTGAAATTTTCTGCAGATTATCTTTTAGCTCTTATTAATGACGTACTGCAGATGAACAAAATGGAATCAAACCTGGTAAAACTTGAGAAGGTATCATTTCATCTTAAAGATTTAATGAGCAGTATCTTAAATACTTTTGAGTTTGCCCGTATCCAAAACGACAATCGTATTCATATTCATATTGATGATGATATCCCATCTTACTTAATGGGAGATCCTGTACGACTTTCACAGGTTTTAATGAACCTGGTGGGGAATGCCGTGAAATTTACAGAAAGGGGTGATATTCACCTTTCTGCTAAGCTTAAAAAGAAGAATGAAGACGAGATGTACTTTATTTTATTTGAAGTAAAAGACAACGGTATTGGTATCCCTGAGAATAAGCAAAATCATATATTTGAGGAGTTCTCGCAGTTAAATACTTCCAACTACAACTATCAGGGTACAGGTTTGGGGCTTCCAATTGTCAAAAAACTACTTGAACTTTTCGACTCCAAAATAATTTTAGAAAGCGAAAAAGGTAAAGGATCTAAATTTAACTTTACAATAGGCTTTAAAAAGGATATTTCTAAAAAAGAAGGATCTGCTAAAAAAGTGGAAAATGAAGAATCTGTGATGGAAAATCCTATTCCGCAACGGGTTCTTATTGTAGATGATAATCGAATTAATCAGGTAGTTACCAGCAGGATCCTTGAGAAGAAAAAATTTATTTGCGAAGTTGCCGGTGATGGTGAGGAGGCTGTTAATAAGGTAAAAGCAAATGATTATAACCTTGTTCTTATGGATCTTAATATGCCCGGGATGGGTGGCTTGGAAGCTACAATAAATATTCGGAAATTTAATTCTACGGTGTCGATTGTGGCGTTAACGGCTGTAGAAGTAGAGGAGATGCGTGAGAAAATATTCAAGGCCGGGATGGATGACATTATTGTTAAACCTTATGATGTTCAGCAATTCTATCAAATTATTTACAGAAATATTTCCGGGAGAAAAATTGCAACCGAGGTATAAAATCTATTTCTTTTAAGCGGAATGCGCAAAAGAATCCAATTACCTGTTGTCTGGATTTCAGTTTATTTTCTTTTAGATTATGTAGCACTGGTTGCTTATATTTGGCCAATATAGAATTAAAAAACCGCTTTACTGTAATTGCAGCAAAGCGGTTTTGTCATTTATAATGTGTTCAATTACTTCACCATATCGAAGCTACGCTTTATAAAAGCAGTTAATTCTTCTCCTTTAAGTAAATTCTGAGATAACCTGGCTAAATCCAGGGATTGCTTTATAAGGCGCTCCTGTTTTTTGTCAGTTTTCGTGTTTAGAATTTCAGAAATTAAATCGTGGTTGGTATTTACCACAAGATTGTACATCTCTGGCATATTGCCCATTCCAAACATTCCACCGCCGCCGGTTTGTTGCATTTCCTTCATACGACGCATAAACTCCGGTTGAGTAATAATGAGCGGTGCAGCATCGCTATCCATAGCTTCTAATTGTACAGTATACTTTTCCTTCGGAACAACTTTTTCAAAATCAGATTTCAATTTCTCCTTTTCTTCATCTGAAAGTTTAGAGATATTTTCATCATCTTTTTTGATGAGGTTGTTCACGTGATCAGAATCTACACGTACAAAAGAAAGTTTTTCTTTAGAAGATTCCAGTTTCTGTAGCAAATGAGAAATGATTGGTGAATCTAAAAGTAGTACCTGGTAACCTTTGTCTTTGGCCGCCTGGATGTAGCTGTGTTGCTCATCCTGGTTGGAAACATAAAGTACAACCATATTTCCGTCCTTGTCGGTCTGGTTTTCCTTTATCTTTTCCTCAAGTTCTTCAAAAGTGTAGTATTTATTGTCTACCGTGGGATAAAGTGCGAAACTTTGTGCTTTGTCAAAGAATTTTTCTTCTGAAAGCATTCCGTACTCAATAACGATTTTAATGTCGTTCCATTTCTTTTCGAAATCTTCACGATTATTGTTGAAAAGCGTTTTCAACTTATCTGCAACCTTACGGGTAATATAACTGGAGATTTTCTTAACTGAAGAATCTGCCTGAAGGTAAGATCGTGAAACGTTCAAAGGAATATCAGGAGAATCTATTACTCCGCGTAACATTGTTAAAAATTCCGGTACAATCCCTTCAACATTATCGGTAACATATACCTGATTTTGATAAAGCTGGATTTTATCTTTCTGGATGTTCATATCCTGATTCATCTTAGGGAAATATAAAATTCCTGTAAGATTAAAAGGATAATCTACATTTAAATGGATGTGGAATAACGGCTCCTCGAACTGCATGGGGTACAATTCGCGGTAGAAATTATTATAATCCTTTTCTTCAAGCTCGGTTGGCTGCTTTGTCCAGGCCGGCTCGGGATTATTAATAATATTGTCTACGGTCTTTGTTTCCGGCTCAGCGTCTTCGGGAGCATCTTCAGGTAACGGAAGAGTTTCTTCTGTAGTTCCAAATTTAATTGGGATTGGCATAAACTTGTTATACTTCACCAATAACTCCTGAATTCTGTTTTCTTCCAGGAATTCTTCTTCATCTTCATTAATATGAAGAATAATTTCTGTACCGCGCTCCTGCTTATCTCCTTCTTCTAAAGTGAATTTTGTAGTTCCTTCACAAGTCCAATGAGCAGCTGGTTCGTCTTTAAAAGATTTTGTGATTATTTCCACCTTATGAGCCACCATAAATGCAGAATAAAAACCAAGACCAAAGTGTCCTATGATTCCGCTGTCTTTAGCAGAATCTTTATATTTTTCAAGAAATTCTTCAGCTCCTGAAAAAGCTACTTCATTAATATACTTCTCAACTTCCTCTTTGGTCATCCCAATTCCCTGGTCGATAACGTGAAGTTTTTTACCTTCTTTATCAACTTTTACTTCTATAACAGGATTTCCGTATTCTACAGATACTTCCCCAATGCTGGTAAGATGTTTCAGTTTAAGGGTTGCATCGGTTGCGTTAGAAATCAACTCCCTTAGGAAGATCTCATGATCACTGTATAAGAACTTCTTAATAAGAGGAAAAATGTTCTCTACAGACACATTAATATTTCCGGTTGCCATATATAATTTTTTATTTGTTAATCATTCGGCTCATTAAGGTCAAAAAAAGTACCATTGAACTGCCGCTGACAAACTGACATAGCAAGATGTAAGGTTTTGCCAGTTTCGGCGTCTAAATTATGGAATACTACTGAAAAGGAAATATTTAACAAACATTTTGTTTAACATTCACTTATAAATGTTGAACAAGTAACTATATTTGAATAGAAAAATTAAGAGTTATGACAGCTAAAACAGGTACCACTAAGAAAAAACTTGATGAGGATCGTCTTATAAGTTTATATATGGATTATGTTCTGGAGGAGGAAAAGACTCCGGGAACTGTATATAAATTTTGTAAAGAGAATAAAATTGACGAGCAGGAATTCTACCAGTTTTTTGGAAGTTTTGAGGGTCTTGAAAAAGGAATTTGGAGCCGTTTTTATGATCATGCTTTAAATGTAATCGGCAAGAGTCCGGAATATGAATCGTTCTCTAACAGGGAAAAGATGCTCACGTTCTTTTATACTTTTTTTGAAATCCTTACGGCCAATAGAAGTTATGTATTATTTACGCTGAAAAAGGGTGAAATGTCACTTAAAAATCTGGAGCAGTTAAAAGGTCTTCGGAAAAAAGTGAAATCTTTTGCTGCAAATTTAGTGAGAGAGGGTAACCAGGAAAAGTCCGTAAACGTAATAAGACAATCTGAAGCTGTGTTTTCAGAAGGTGCTTGGATACAATTGCTGTTCCTTTTGAGATTCTGGAAAGATGATAATTCTCCAGGATTTGAACGTACAGATGTAGCCATAGAAAAATCTGTAAATACGATATTTGACGTTTTTGACAGTACACCTTTGGATCGTATAGTGGATTTTGGCAAATTTCTATGGAAAGAAAAAATGGCATAAGCCGTATATAAGATGAAAACAATAGACAAAATACCCACAGGAAAGTTAGGTCGTAGCTCCAAAATGGTGCGTACCGGTGTAAAAATAGGAGGGAATTACATTAAGTATTATAGTAAAAAAGCCTTCAATAATCAGTTAACAAGGGATGAACTGGACGAAAGTAATGCCAGTGACATTTACGACGGCCTTAAAAGCTTGAAAGGAAGCGCGCTTAAAGTGGCCCAAATGCTTTCTATGGAGAAAAATTTGTTGCCAAGTGCGTATGTGGAGAAATTTAGTCTTGCACAGTTTAGTGTTCCTCCATTATCGGCGCCTTTAGTTCGAAAAACCTTTAAAAAATACCATGGAACATTTCCAGAAGATCTATATGATACGTTTGCAACCCAATCTGTAAATGCGGCCAGCATCGGACAGGTGCACCAGGCCACTAAAGATGGGAAGAAACTTGCTGTGAAAATCCAATATCCAGGGGTTGCAGACAGTATCAGTTCAGATCTTGCAATGGTAAAACCTATAGCATTAAAGATGTTTAACCTTCAGGCGAAGGATTCAGAAAAATATTTTAAGGAGGTAGAGGGGAAGCTGCTGGAAGAAACAAATTATGTTTTGGAAGTGGAGCAGAGCATACATATTTCTGAAGCTTGTGCTCATATTCCCAACCTTAGATTTCCTAAGTATTATAAAGATTTGTCCAGCGAAAAAATTATTACAATGGACTGGATGGAAGGAAAGCATCTCAATGATTTTGCCAAACTGAATAATGATCAGGAAAAAGCAAACAAAATAGGACAGGCACTTTGGGATTTTTATATGTTCCAAATACATGGTTTGAAAGAAGTGCATGCAGATCCACATCCTGGTAATTTTTTAGTAGATAAAGAAGATAATTTGATAGCCATAGATTTTGGTTGTATTAAAAAAATCCCTGCTGATTTCTATGAACCATATTTTTCTTTAACTGATAGGAAGAACCTGGAAAACCCTGAATATTTTACCGAGCAGTTGCAAAAGCTCGAGATCATCACTGAGGCTGACAGTGCAAAGGAGGTTTCTTTTTTTTCTGAAATGTTCTATGAGATGTTTATTATGTTTTCTACTCCATATCAATCTGAAGTATTCGATTTTACAGATGAAGCCTTCTGGAAGCACCTTACAGCACTTAGTGAAAGATATTCTAAAGATCCAGAACTTCGAAAAATGAATGGAAACAGGGGCAGCCGCCACTTTTTATATATGAGCAGGACTTTCTTTGGATTATATAATCTGCTTCATGATCTGGAAGCAAAGGTAGATGTGAATAGGTACAAGAAATATTTGTAAGAATTGGTTTATTGGTTAGGTTGTGAAAAGCGTGTTCTTTTTATTAAGAATGCGCTTTTCTATGTCTTAGCTTTTGCTGCTCGTCCCTATTTGTTATTATAGTGGTAAAAAAGGAAGTTTCGCTTGTTAAATTTAGAGAAATCTCTTTAGGACAGAAGCTTGTATTTTTATATTCATTCTAAGTTTAACCATTAAAAAAATATATTATGAAAATGCAAACTTTAATTGTACTTGGTGCATTCTTGTTCCTAAGCTCAATAGTCGTTGGACAAAATACCGGGTATGATGATTACGATGGCAACATGGATGGAACTATAGATCGGACTGAGTTTGACGATCAGTACAACAACACAAACGCCAACTGGGACCAAAACAATGATGATAATGTTGATGAACGTGAATTCTATGAAAACACGTACAGAAATGTGGATCGAGACAGGGATAACCAAATTTCTGAAGATGAGTGGAATGAAGGTTATGACAACATGTACGGTGACTATATAGATTCCAGGACCTATGATGACTACGACACCAATCGGGATGGAAACCTGAGTAGTGAGGAATATCAGGAGAGTTTTAGAGACTCAGACTTTTATAGTAGCTACGACACAAACCGTGATGGAAATGTAAATCAGGATGAATTTAACACAGGAGTTTACAGTTATATGGACCGTAACAGGGATGGCTCTCTAGACCAAAATGAGTACGATGCCTATGGTTCCTACTACAACACTGCTGGTGATATGTAGAAACTTTGTCTACTTAAGACGAATTATAAAAGCTCGCATAGCGGGCTTTTTATGTTAGTGAAAATTTTCAAATAGATTTTCTATTTGAGGGCATTTTAATTTTAAGTAGGTCCTTTAATCAATGAATGATGTTTTAGAAAGTGTTAATCTTTATTATATTGCGACCATAATTTTTGCTGAATTGCTTAAATTGATGGGGAAGAATAAAGAAAATTCAAATTGTAAAATATGTATCAATCTAAAATTGCAGGTTTAGGAAGTTATGTTCCAGAGAATGTTGTTACAAATGAAGATCTTGCAGAAATCATGGATACCAATGATGAGTGGATCCAGGAAAGAACAGGAATAAAGGAGCGGCGACACATTAAAAAAGGAGATGGCAACTCCACTGCAATAATGGGCGTGAAAGCTGCTAAAATTGCTTTAGAAAGAGCCAAAATTTCAAAAGATGATATAGATCTTATTGTTTTTGCCACGCTAAGTCCAGACTATTATTTTCCTGGTTGTGGTGTGCAGGTACAGGAAATGCTTGATATAAAAACCTGTCCTGCTTTGGATGTCAGAAATCAATGTAGTGGCTTTATCTATGCGATTTCGGTAGCAGATCAGTTTATTAAAACAGGAATGTACAAAAACGTTCTGGTTATCGGTAGTGAAAATCATAGCGGGGGATTAGATATGACTACCCGTGGTCGTTCTGTTTCTGTAATTTTTGGAGACGGGGCAGGAGCTGCCGTTCTTACAAGAAGTGACCATAACAGCCAGGGAATTTTATCCACTCATCTACATTCTGAAGGGAAGCATGCGCTGGAACTTTCTTTACAGGGCCCCAGTACGAACCACTGGGTGCCAGAGATCATTGCTGAAAATCCGCAGGGAGATGATATTCATTATTATCCTTATATGAATGGGCAGTTTGTTTTTAAAAATGCCGTAGTCCGTTTTTCGGAAGTAATCATGGAAGGACTAACAGCAAATGGACTGGAGGTAAAAGATATCGATATGCTCATTCCGCACCAGGCAAACCTTAGAATTTCGCAATTTATTCAGCAAAAATTTAAATTAAAAGATGACCAGGTATTTAATAACATTCAGAAGTATGGCAATACAACGGCGGCTTCGATTCCAATAGCTTTAACTGAAGCCTGGGAAGAAGGGAAAGTAAAAGAAGGTGATGTTGTGGTACTCGCTGCTTTTGGGAGTGGGTTCACATGGGCAAGTGCAGTAATACAATGGTAAGAAGAAGTAAGGTCCTGCAGTTTTTTTTCTAATTCTGTAGGACTTATTCAGTTTAGGTGCGATTGTAATTTTTATAAAGGTCTTAAATCCCAAAGGCGATAAAGCCCACTGCCGGAACCATTCCCGGGATGTCTTCTTCAGGGAGTTTAAAAGTTAGTAAAGCCTGTAGCTTCCGTAAGCTATAAAATCAATTTATATAAAGCACCTGGGATGTTCTGGTGTCGTCAGGATGAATGGTAACAATAAAAAGGCTGCCATATTCTTTCTCATTAATATCAGAATATTTTTCATCTTTCAGAATATAGTTCACCCATTCCGGATTAAGATTACTATGGCCCACCACCAGAACAATTTTCCCTTTAGTGTCTTTCTGAAATGCCTGGTCATTTAATTTTCGCGTATTAAAATACCGGATTTCCTTGTCCTGCGACTCAGCAACTGGCGTGGCGGTATTTACAGTTCGTTTATATTGGGAACTGTAAATAAGGTCAAAATCTACTTCTCTGAAAGTTTCCGCCCATTTTTCAGCACGTCTTTTTCCTGCGTCAGTAAGCTCGGGATCTTCGTCTTTTGCATCTGTAATATCTTTTTCAGCATGACGAATAAAGTAATATGTCGTCACCGAATCATCATTTTTTATTCCTGCACAAGAGGCAAAGAGAAGGACTGAAATTAAAAGTAGATATTTCATAAGATATGGATTGAAGTTGAAAATTATCTTCAGGTTTAATTTGATCTAATTTAGATGTTCTATTTCAAGAAGAATGATTTGTGAGAGCTGTTTTCCAAAGCTATTAAAGTTATTGTCAGAAATTAAAACGAGAGAACGATTTCCGTTGGGTAAGATCGGGCCGAAGCACATCCCTTCAATATTATCTATTATTTCTTCAGAAAGTTTCTTTTTTACAGATTTAAAGTTAAAGACCAGTTCTTTATCCGCAAATCGATAGTCAGATTTTCGAAGTCGGTTTATATCCATTGTATTTGTGGCGTTTTGGGCATCTGCGGTAAAAATTTTTACGGTATTACTATTAGTGCCGTGTCCTGCAGAAAAGGACCGTTCCAGCACAAGAAACTTTTCCTTTTCGTATTCCAGAATTTCCGTAACACCATTTACAGCAAAATAGAGGAAAGGGATTTTCGTAATGCCATCCAGCTTGTATGCAAATTGTTTTACCGCTTTATTTTCTTCGGAATTAAACAACGTAAACCGTACAGGGGAGGTAGTAGAAAAAAGTTTAGGCTTGGGACCATCTTGTTCCAACGGTAATTCTGTCGCGATCCAATAGCCTTGAGAATCAGTGCTTTTAGCCATGCCTTCAAAAACACCATTATCACGTGGTTTTTGTTCTCCTGAAGCTAAGAAGTAGTCCGGAATCGTGTATCCTTCTATAAACTCACCATCTGTTGAAAACCTGAAGATTCCCGGATCTTTGCCCTCAGCTATACGTCCTTCGCTACTGATAATTACCGAATTCTCTTCTGGCTGAAACCTTATGGATTCCGGGTCCAGATAGTGATCTTTTAAACCTGGAGATTTTTTCATCTTCACCACTTTTTCAATAGCTACGGTATCTATTGAGAAGCCATTCACTCTTATGTCTGCAATATAAAATCTGGGATTAGAGGGTTGATCACAGATGATGTAGTACTTACCATTGCTGAAGTCTATTCCGGAGAGACCACCTACTTTAGTGTCTTCAAACTTTAAATCTGAATCCAAAACAAAGTCATCTAAAAAAGTAAATCTTGCCCTTTCCGTATTAATTTTTTTGGTCGTTGCGCAACTAATGAACAGCAGGGCAAAGGCCAGGCCGGCTAATCTATTCATGGCTCTTCTTTTTGGAATAAAAATAACAAATCATTAAGAGAAGAATGGCTATTCCTTGAGAGAGTTGAAATGTTTATTAGAATAATTTTAGTAAAGTATTAATCAAAATATATAGATTATGAATAATGACACAGTTGAAGGAAAATGGAAGCAGATTCGTGGAGCATTTAAACAGAAATACGGTAAAGTGACTGATGATGACACCACGTATACTGAAGGAAAATTTGACGAAATGTTAGGTCGTCTTCAAGAACGAACCGGTAAAAGCAAAGAAGAATTGCGAAAAGAAATTGATAAGTGGTAATCTGATTTTGGCCATTATCGAAAAAGGCTGCAAATTTTTGCAGCCTTTTGTATGATGAAATCTAATTGAAGATTACTCACTTTCCGTTAATTGCTCCTGATTTCTGAATACAAGAATACCGTCGAATTCATCCAGAAGAATGATGCTATCTGCGTTTACTTTGCCTGCTAAAATTTCTTTAGAAAGCTTATTTAAAACTTCGCGTTGTACCACACGTTTAACCGGCCTTGCTCCAAACTGCGGATCAAATCCCCGGGAGGCGAGATAACTAATTGCATCCTCTGTCGCATCCAGCACAATATTTTGCTTTGCCAGCATCTTTTTGACTCCACGTAACTGGAAATCAACGATCTTCCGGATATCCTTCTGCGTAAGTGGCGTAAACATTACAATATCATCAATCCTGTTTATAAATTCAGGTCGAACCGTTTGCTTCAGTAACCCCAAAACTTCAATTTTTGCAGATTCCATTGCAGTATCAGGATCTTTTACTGTTTCAAATTTCTCCTGAATAATATGGCTGCCCATGTTGGAGGTCATGATGATAATCGTATTCTTGAAATCTGCAAGGCGTCCTTTATTATCTGTCAACCTTCCTTCGTCCAGAACCTGGAGCAGGATATTGAAGGTATCGGGATGCGCTTTTTCGATCTCATCCAACAATATTACAGAGTAAGGTTTCCTCCTAACCGCCTCGGTTAACTGCCCGCCTTCATCATAACCTACATATCCCGGAGGTGCACCTACCAGACGGCTCACCGAATGGCGTTCCTGATATTCGCTCATGTCGATACGCGTCATTGCAGCTTCGTCATCGAACAGGTATTCTGCCAGCGCTTTTGCAAGCTCCGTTTTACCAACACCTGTTGTACCAAGGAATAGGAAGGAACCAATTGGTCTGTTTTGATCCTGCAATCCGGCTCTGCTTCGTCTTACCGCATCACTAACTGCCTGAATGGCTTCTTCCTGTCCCACGACTCTCTTATGGAGTTCATCTTCGAGTTTAAGAAGTTTCTCCCTTTCACTTTGCAACATTTTAGTCACAGGAATTCCGGTCCATTTAGCCACAACTTCAGCAATATCGTCATTGGTAACTTCCTCCTGAATCAAAGACTTTCCATCCTGTTTTTCGGCTACACTTTGCTGAAGCTTCTCCAGTTTTTCCTGGGCTTCTTTAATTTTTCCATAGCGGATCTCGGCTACTTTACCGTAATCCCCATCACGTTCTGCCCGTTCAGCTTCCAGCCGGAAGTTTTCGATGTCAGACTTTGTATTCTGAATATTATCTACCAGCTCTTTTTCATTTTTCCACTGTGCATTTAGCTCATTCCGGTCCTCTTTCAGGTTTGCCAGATCTGAACGTAAAATTTTCAGTTTCGATTCATCTTTTTCGCGCTTGATAGCTTCAATTTCAATCTCCAACTGCATGATCTTGCGATCCAATACATCCAGTTCTTCCGGTTTGGAGTTGATTTCCATTCTCAGTTTAGAAGCTGCTTCATCCATAAGGTCAATGGCCTTATCGGGTAAAAACCTATTGGTAATATATCGCTGGGATAGTTCTACAGCTGCAATAATGGCCTCATCTTTTATTCTTACTTTATGATGAGTTTCATATTTTTCCTTTATTCCACGTAGTATGGAAATAGCACTTTCTACATCCGGCTCTTCCACGATCACCTTTTGGAAACGTCGCTCCAGTGCCTTGTCTTTCTCAAAGTATTTTTGATATTCGTCCAAAGTTGTAGCTCCAATTGCGCGTAATTCTCCACGGGCAAGTGCAGGTTTAAGAATGTTTGCTGCATCCATTGCTCCCTGCCCACCACCGGCGCCCACCAGCGTATGGATTTCGTCTATGAACAGCACGATATTTCCATCGCTGCTTGTGACTTCCTTAATAACCGCTTTTAGTCTTTCTTCAAATTCACCTTTATATTTTGCACCGGCTATTAAAGCACCCATGTCAAGGGAATATATTCGCTTGTCCTTAAGGTTTTCAGGAATGTCCCCGTCTACAATTCTATGTGCAAGACCTTCAGCTATTGCTGTTTTTCCTGTTCCCGGTTCTCCCACTAACATTGGGTTATTTTTTGTTCTTCGGGACAATATTTGCAAAATTCGGCGTATCTCTTCATCTCTGCCAATCACGGGATCCAGTTTACCTTCTTCCGCAAGCTGATTCAGGTTTTTAGCATATTTATCCAAAGAATTGTACGTTTCTTCGGCACTTTGAGAAGTTACACGGTCGCCTTTGCGCAATTCTTCAATTGCCGCTTTTAGTCCTTTTTCTGTTGCGCCCTGATCTTTTAAAATTTGGGCAACTTTACTGGAAGACCTGAAAATTGCCAATATTAGGTGCTCGACAGAAACATACTCATCGTTCATCTTTTTAGCGACTATAGATGCCTCATTAACCGTTTTTCCTGCTTCTCTGGAAAGCATAATATCGCCCCCACTAACCTTTGGAAAACTTTCCAGAGTGTTGTCCAAAATCTGGTTAAAAAGATTCACGTTAATATTCAGTTTTTTCAGCAGGAACGGAGTAACATTTTCATCTACTTTTGTAATTGCCTTAAAAATGTGCTCGTTCTCTATTTGCTGATGGCCCATTTCCTGAGCAAGCTGCTGAGCCTGCTGAATGGCCTCCTGTGATTTTATTGTATAATTGTTAAAATTCATCGTCTGGTTTTTTCTAGAAATAGCAATATATGTACCTAACGGATAACGCGACAAAATGACATGTATAAACTTAAATTTAGCGACAAATCGACATTTTTTTAGTTAAGTTTAATTAAAAGCCTTCTCTAAGATTGCTATTAGAGTTATTAAGATTTAAATTTACACAAAAGAGAAAGTAATGGGAATTTTTGATAAAGTATTTAAAAGTGAACGTGATATAGCCAAGGATGAATTAAAAAAAATTTCGTGGCATCAACTTACCACAATTGAACAGCTGGAGGAGATAGAGAAAGAATCCGCAGATCATGCTGTTGCTATTTTAAAGCATTCTACCCGCTGTGGAATTAGCAGGATGGTTTTAAAGCAATTTGAAACAGATTATAAGGATGAGTATGAAAATGTGAAGCTTTACTTTTTGGATCTTTTGAATCATAGAGATGTATCCAACGAAATAGCTACACGTTTTGCAGTACATCATGAAAGTCCGCAGCTAATCATTTTAAGAGATGGAAAAGTAGTTCATCATGCGTCTCACCAGGATATTGATGCTAAAACACTTGCAAATTACTAAAGCTAGAGGGTAAATCAGAAAAACTTTTTCAATATTTTAATATCTATTGTTAAACATTATTAATCTCATGGGAATAGTTTTTCATCATTTGTAAATTCATCTTATAAACAATAATAAAATTATGGTTGATAAAGAGATTGATATAAAAGAACTCGAAAAGAGGTTTGATGCAATAAAGAAAGCTGATAAGGATCGTCCACGGAAAGAATTCCAGGACGCTACCCAGAAAAAGGAAGAGGAGCTGGAGTCAAATCCTGAAGATAAAACTCCGGAAGTGCATTCTGAAAGAGAAAGTGACACTGACTTTCAGGATCTGAAAAAAGGGGAAGAGAAAAAATAGATTATAAAAAAAGCTGCCGGATTCCGGCAGCTTTTTTTATTCTCATCTCACTTAAGAACTAAAAAAGATTATTTCTTTTTAGGCTCAAAAACGGGTAGTAACTTTGTTTTTACTTCACCAAACCCTATTCTGCGACCCTCACTCTGGCAATATCCGCGCATAATAACAGTATCATTATCTTCAATAAATTTTCTCTCGCTACCTCCGTTTAGCTTAAGTGGTTCTTTACCGCTCCAGGTAAGTTCCAGCATAGATCCGTAAGAATTTTTATCTGTTCCTGAAATTGTTCCTGAAGCCATCATATCCCCGGAATTTACAGGGCAACCATTTACGGTATGGTGCGCTAGTTGCTGACTCATATTCCAGTAAAGGTCTTTAAAATTTGCTTTGGACACAACCGTTTCTTCAGCATTATCTGGTTGTATGGAAATTTCAAGATTAATGTCGAATGTCTTTTTGCCTTTGTACTGGAGATAAGGAAGCAGTTCCTTTTCCGGTTCCGGGCTTTTTGTTCTGAAAGGTTCGAGTGCGTCCATAGTTACGATCCATGGCGAGATAGAAGAGGCGAAATTCTTCGCCAGGAATGGTCCAAGCGGCACATATTCCCATTTTTGAATATCTCTCGCACTCCAGTCGTTAAATACGACCATTCCAAATATATAATCTTCAGCTTCATCCACCGGAATAGGTTCTCCCAAAGGATTGGCATCTGTGGTGATAAAAGCCATCTCTAATTCAAAATCAACCTTTTGTGATGGGCCAAAAACCGGACTATCTGCACCTTCAGGCATTGTTTGACCTTTCGGGCGATGGACTGGGATTCCGCTAGGAATTATAGAGGAACTCCTACCGTGGTAACCTACAGGAATATGGAGCCAATTAGGTAGAAGTGCATTTTCAGCATCACGAAACATAGAACCCACGTTGGTAGCATGTTCTTTACTGGAATAGAAATCAGTATAATCTCCAACCTGCACCGGCATTTGCATCTCAATCTCGTCAAGGGTAAAGAGAACTGTATTTCTGTGGTCCTGGTTATCTTTTAATTTAAAATTTTTAGCATCAAAAATGTTGGCAATACGATTTCTTACAAGACGCCATGTTTTCTTTCCATCAGAAATAAAATCATTTAATGTATCCTGTAAAAAGATATCATCGGTTAATGGAATTCCGTCAAAATAACCAAGTTGGTGCAAAGCTCCCAAGTCTATGGCATAATCTCCAATTCTGGTACCGATTGTAATAATATCATCCCTTGTAAGGAAAACTCCAAAGGGGATATTCTGGATAGGAAAATCGGTATCCTCAGGAATATCAAGCCAGGTTTTTCGCCCCGGGTCATTAGCAGTAATTGGCATAGAATTTTTTGGTTTTTTGTTAAAATCTAATGTACTCAAATATATTATTTTCCTGTAATTAACGGAATGTATTTATTACTTTTGATGAATATTTAACGAAAAAATTCGAAATGCAACGAGACAGCCAGATTTTTAATTTAATACAAGAGGAAAAAGAACGTCAACTAAATGGTTTAGAGCTTATTGCCAGTGAAAATTTTGTGAGTGAGCAGGTGCTGGAAGCAGCAGGATCTGTTCTTACAAATAAATATGCAGAAGGTTATCCCGGGAAGAGATATTACGGAGGATGTGAAGTGGTAGATAAGGTTGAGCAATTAGCTATTGATCGATTAAAAGAACTTTTTGGAGCCGAATATGCCAATGTGCAGCCACATTCCGGTTCCCAGGCAAATACAGCAGTTTTCGCTACCTGTATGAAACCGGGAGATAAATTTTTAGGTTTTGACCTTTCTCACGGCGGGCATTTGACGCACGGTTCTCCTGTAAATTTCTCCGGAAGACTTTATAACCCTGTTTTTTACGGGGTAGATAAAGAAACCGGTCTTATAGATTATGATAAAGTTGCTGAAATTGCTGAAAAAGAGAAGCCGAAAATGATTATTGCCGGTGCTTCAGCATACTCACGTGAGATAGATTATAAAAGATTCAGGGAAATTGCAGATAGTGTTGGTGCTATTCTTTTCGCTGATATCGCTCATCCGGCGGGGCTAATTGCAAAAGGTCTTTTAAGCGATCCTATTCCACATTGCCACATAGTAACTTCTACTACTCATAAAACTCTTCGTGGACCACGAGGTGGTATTATTATGATGGGTAAAGACTTTGATAATCCATTTGGCGAAAAGCTTAAAAACGGAAATCTAAAAAAAATGTCTGCAATGCTTAACAGCGGAATCTTCCCCGGAAATCAGGGAGGACCTTTGGAGCATATTATTGCTGCTAAAGCAGTGGCTTTTGGAGAAGCTTTGACCGATGAATTTTTGCATTACGCGGTGCAGGTGAAGAAGAATGCAAAGAAAATGGCTGAAGCTTTTGTTGAAAAAGACTATAAAATTATTTCTGGCGGAACTGATAATCACTGCATGCTTATCGACTTAAGAAATAAAGATGTTAGTGGTAAAGAAGCTGAAGAAGCTTTAACAAAAGCAGATATTACTGTGAATAAAAATATGGTTCCTTTCGATGACAGATCTCCATTTGTCACTTCCGGAATCAGAATTGGAACCGCAGCAATCACAACCCGCGGACTGGTAGAGGAAGATATGCCGAAAATTGTAGATTTAGTCGATCGGGTTGTAAACAACATTGAAAATGATGCCGAACTGGCTAAAGTGAAATCTGAAGTGAACGCTCTTATGCATGGCAGACCGCTTTTTCAATAAAAATTACTAATAAATAAATTATAAAAAGGTTGTCCTGAGAGGGCAACCTTATTTATTAGAAAATACTACAGGTCGAAAATTGGCAATTTGGAGCGATGTTTAGATCGAGAAGAAGAAGCTGCCACTAATGCGCGAATATTTTAAAAGCATCTAATTTAATAATTTACACTGTTAGAACTTATTCCTGAATTAATGATGAAACTTGGAAGTACGAAAATTGCCATTTTTACCCCATGAAATTTATTCTGCTCAATTTATTTCCGAATAGACTTATGAGATGTGTTTAAAATGAAGAATATCGATCTTAATTTGTACCTCAGATGTCACATCGAGCGGCGTCGAGATGGTGTGTACGCCGAGCTCCTGATAATTCTCGACTCCGGTCGAATTGACAAAGTAAATTTTTCTTTGGCAACCTTTTTTCAGGAATACCGCAGGTCGAAAATTGGCATTTTTAGCCTATGACTTTTTTCCTGCTGAATTGTTTGACTGAGAATAAAGAGGTGCCTCTAAAATTGCAATTTCCGTCCTCTGGTCACACTGAGCTTGCCGAAGTGTTCTGTTTATAGTACAATAAATCCCCGACTCCGCTCAAATTTTACAAATCTAATTTTGTCTTTGAGGCTTTTTTTGCTGAAACATTGTAGGTCCGAAATAGACATTTTTCGCTTTGACTTTTTTCCGGCCAATTTTTCTCTGACTCATAAGGGAGTGCCTCTAAAATGGCAATTATCGACCTCAGTAGCACAAAGTATGTCGAAGTGCGGATTACGATTTATTCTTCTACGGAAAACAACCTTTTTAGTTCATCAGAAATTTTCACCGGTTTCTTGGTGTCATTCTTCATAAGGCACCAGGTGGTTTTTGCTTCAACAAGTGTTTTTCCGGTTTCTGCATTCTTGATTAAAACGTGCCGTAAGGTAGTTACGTGAGTGGTTTCTGTAACAAAAGTGTGCAGTATTAATTCTTCATCAAGAAAAGCCTGACGTTTATATTTGATTTGGTGTTCTATAACCACCCAAAAGACTTTTTCCTGTTGTTCTTTCGTAGCTTTTTTTAGCCAATGTGCCTTTGCCACATCCTGCACCCATTGCACATATTGCACATTGTTTACATGCTGTTGCTCATCCAGGTGTTCTGGTTTTACTTTTATTCTTAGCTCGAAAATATCCGGATTATGGCTCATCTATTTTTCTATAATATTAACTTCAAAAATCTTATCCCAGTTTTTTCCTGTTACATAAAGTTTCTGAGAATTGGGATTATAGGCGATTCCGTTAAGGACATCAAGCTTATCGTGTTGTGTGACTTTATCTCTTAGTCCGCGGAAATCTATGAGACCTTCAATAGCACCATTTTCAGGATTGATAATGGCTACGCCATCTTTCTGATAAGTGTTAGCATAAATTTTGCCTTCTACCCATTCCAGTTCATTCAGTTTAGAAGATAATCCGCGGTGATGGGCAGGCTGGATAAAATCTGTTTCGGCTAAAGTTTCAGGATCAAGAATCCAGATTTTTTCTGTTCCGTCGCTTTTGTACAATTTTTCACCATCGTTGGTCAGACCCCATCCTTCTTTACTTTCATTATAGGCAAAGGTTCCTGTTTCCTCAAATTTGTTAAGGTCATAAACAATTCCTTCTCCTTCCTTCCAGGTAAGCTGATAAATATTTCCATTTAAAATAGTGATTCCTTCTCCAAAATACTGGTCATCCAGGTCAATCTGGTAGTAAACTTTTCCTGTTTCAAGATCTATTTTTCTTAATTTGGATTTCCCATACTGGCCGATGCTTTCGTATAATGTGTCGTTGTAAAATTCGAGGCCCTGGGTGTAAGCTTCGGGATCATGCGGGTAAGAATTCACAATTTCATAGGTATAGGAAACAGGTGCTGTGTCATTAAAGAGTTTGATGGTACTGCTTATTTCCTGCTTTTCGCCTTCAGTAAAAATATGAGCTTCTATAGGTATATTCCCAAGTTTGTAGTTGTTCAGTTTAATGGTAGTGCTAAAATTGCCATTTTCGGTCTGTAGTTTTTCACCTTCAAAATAAAAGCTGACCGAATCTATATTCTTGTGTTTAGGGTTTAAAACAGATACCTGTACTTCCTCCCCAAGCTGAAATTCTTTCTTATTTTCTGAAGTTCTTAGAGAAAAATCAGAAGATTTTTTGTCAGAATTGCTTCCGCAGGAAAAAAATGAAATGCTTAAAATTAAGATTGTCAGTAATTTAAAATTGTTCATGTCTATAAGCTGTAAAATATTGGTCTAAATTAACTATTTCTACTTGAAAAAACCTTGCCAGAAATACTAAAGATTGTATATTTGCACCGGCAAGTCCCACACAACCAGCTCCTGCTGAATCCCCCAGGGCGGGAACGCAGCAAGGGTAGGCGGTCGTAGCGGTGTGATGTGGGTAACTTGCCATTTTTTGTATCTTCAAGTTTCTATAAATATCGCATCTTTGTGACCTATGAAAACAGATGCTCTCCCACAAAAAGTAGTTCTTATTACCGGTGGATCCTCAGGGATTGGAAAGTCTATTGCCGAATATCTTCAGGATAAAAATTTTACAGTTTACGGTACCAGTAGAAATCCTGGAAAATGCCAGAATACGAAGATACCGCTTGTGGCCTTAGATGTTACTAAAAGGGAAACAATTATTGCCGCTGTAAAAGAAGTAATTTCAAAATCTGGTAAAATAGATATTCTCATTAATAATGCCGGGGTGGGTATTACAGGACCAATAGAAGAAACTCCGGATGAAGAAATAAGAAAGGCTTTTGATACCAATTATTTTGGCCCTCTTAATTTAATTAAAGAGGTGCTGCCACATATGAGGAAGAAAAGGAGTGGACTTATTATTAATATTACTTCTATTGCGGGTTATATGGGTTTGCCTTACCGCGGAATCTATTCGGCTACAAAGGGAGCACTTGAGTTAACCACCGAAGCTTTTAGAATGGAGCTTAAAGATTTTAATGTAAATATGACCAATGTTGCTCCTGGTGATTTTGCCACTAATATTGCTGCAGGAAGATATCACGCGCCGGTTCGGGATGATAGTCCATATAAGGAGCCGTATGGGAATACTCTAAAATTGATGAATGAACATGTAGATGCTGGAAAAGATCCGCAGTTAATGGCAAAAGCTATTTACCGTGTTATCCAGACCAAAAATCCTAGAGCGCATTATAAGGTAGGGGAAGCTGTTCAGAAATTATCTATTGGATTAAAAAGAATTTTACCAGATAAAGTTTATGAGAAAATGCTTCTTAAATTTTATAAATTGTAAATTTGTGAAAACTAAGGAATAACCGCTGATTATTCTTTGAGAGGCGGACTAAATCATTAATAACCAAAAAGTAAAAGAAAATGAAGTTTTTTATTGATACAGCTAATCTTGATCAGATTAGAGAGGCTCAGGAATTAGGAGTTTTGGACGGGGTTACCACCAATCCTTCTTTAATGGCGAAAGAGGGAATTACAGGTAAACAAAACATAATAGAGCACTACAAAAAGATTTGCGATATTGTTACGGGTGATGTTAGTGCTGAGGTTATCGCAACAACTTTTGACGAAATAGTAAAAGAAGGAGAAGAACTTGCTGCTCTTCACGATCAAATTATTGTGAAAGTTCCTATGATAAAGGAAGGTGTTAAAGCAATTAAATACTTTAGTGATAAAGGTATTAAAACAAACTGTACCCTCGTATTTTCTGCAGGACAGGCTTTGCTGGCTGCTAAAGCGGGTGCAACTTATGTTTCTCCTTTTATTGGAAGACTTGATGATATTTCTACCAATGGTCTTAATCTTATTGCTGAAATAAGACTGATCTATGATAACTATGGATTTGAAACTGAAATACTTGCTGCATCAGTAAGACATACCATGCACGTTATTGATTGTGCCAAGCTTGGTGCAGATGTGATGACAGGTCCTCTTTCTTCTATTGAAGGATTACTAAAACATCCTCTTACAGACAGCGGACTGGAGAAATTCCTTGCTGATTATAACAAAGGAGTTCAATAGAACTGAAGAGTTTTTATAGAACAGAAAAGGCTGCCAATCGGCAGCCTTTTCTGTTATTAATTAATTTATGTTTTTTTATTGATTTAGAAATTCAAGAAGCTCTGTTTCAAAATCTGGATTGTAAAGTTTTGCATCCCCATCCACAATAATGCCTCTTGAATTAATAAAGAAGATTTTGTGAATGTATTTCCTGAAAACTTCCTTACTTACTTCGCGGCTACTAATTTGATATTCATATTCTTTATTATAGTTATTGTTGGAAATCACCCGAAGCCAGTTCTCCGTTTCATTCTGGTCGATATTAACTCCAATAAAATTTAGCTCAGGATATTTTTTTCTGAGGGTTTTAATATTGTTGTGTTGCCATTTGTAATGGGAAGGTGCATACATGGACCAGATAAAAACCACCGTAGGTTTGGTAATGATGTCATCATAAGTCACCTGCTCCCTCGCTGTGTTTATTAATTTTTTGTTTTGTACCGATGTTCCTTCGAAATAATTTGTGTGGATTTCTGCAAGATCTTTTGCCTCGTTCTCTTTCCTGTAATCTATGTTGTCCAGAACATTTAGGATTGAATCTACCCGATCCTGGTTTTTCGACATTATAATACCACGGGTTACGAGCCGGTCCAGAAAATCATTTTTCATGTACGGAAGAGAGGTGAGGGAATCAATTAGAACAATTCTTCGCCTTATATTAGTGTAGTCTCCAAGTTCAAAACAACTTCTGTCCAGGCCTTCGCTTGTTCTGCAGTTCTCTATAGACTTGCTGCGTAGATAGTTGTCTATTAAATTAGTGTAGACTTTATAATCCTGTAAGGCTTCGTTGTTGAAGTCAATTTTACTTCTATAATTGTGGAAGTTTTCAGGAATCTCATCAGAAAATCGAGTGTTGTACTTTTTAATTAAAAACGTGTATCGCTCTCTCAGGTCGTAGTACTCATAATCAATTACAGTATTTGCAATATCAATAAAATTTTCAGAGAAATTGTGTTTGTCTTTTAGATTAGCTAGTAATTCCCTTCTCTGTTCTCTAATAGAGTCTGTTACCCGCGAAAATTTTTCGGGATTAAATTTATAGTAGGATAATATTAATTTGTTGTTTTCCTGGTTATTAAGGAGCATGTCGAGGAGAAAGCTGCTCTTTGCAGAGCCTACGCCACTAAAGTTCATAGATTTGTCGAACTGTAAAGTATTTAACCAAACGAGTAAACTATCCCCAGGTTCAACATACATTACCTGATCTTCCGGGTTATGTCTAAGTGTGTAAATTCCTTCTTCCAGATTTTCATATTTCTTTCCAAACTGGTTCTTTTGATTCAGGAACAACGTATCGAGGTTCCTTTCATTTTGAGACAGAATTACATAATGAGTATGTGGATTCACAATTTGTCCGCCAATGTAAATATTATCTCCAGAATCTTGAGAATGATTACAGGCATACAGAAGAAACACAGAAAATATAATTAGCGATAGGGGATACTTCATCTAAGACTCTAAGACTTCGGATTGTAGATACTAAAACAGTAAACAAATATAGATGCAGACTCCTGCTGCGAATGTTAATCACTAGTTAAAAGGATTTATATAAACGTTAATGTTTCCAGAAGATTACATAAATGGCTACTTTTGCAAAAAATTAGATCAAATAAATTCTTATGCTCTCAGTTTCAAATCTTTCAGTTCAGTTTGGTAAACGTATTCTCTTTGATGAGGTAAATACAACTTTTACACAGGGGAACTGCTACGGAATTATTGGTGCCAATGGTGCCGGAAAATCCACATTTCTAAAAATACTTGCAGGAAAATCAGATCCTACTTCAGGTCATGTACATCTGGAACCAGGAAAACGTATGTCTGTACTGGAGCAGAATCACAATTTATACGATGAGTATCCCGTTTTGGAAACGGTAATGAGGGGAAATAAGCCTCTTTACAAGATCAAAACAGAAATGGAAGAAATCTATGCTAAAGAGGATTTTAATGATGCAGATGGTGAGAAGGTAGGTTTGCTTCAGGCAGAATTTGAAGAGATGAATGGCTGGAATGCCGAAAGTGAAGCCGCTTCCCTGCTTTCCAGTCTTGGAATAAAAACAGATTCGCATTATACGCTAATGCAGGACCTTGAGGGGCAGCAAAAAGTAAGAGTGCTTTTGGCACAGGCCCTGTTTGGTAATCCCGATGTCCTTATTATGGATGAGCCTACAAACGACCTGGATTACGAAGCGATAACCTGGTTGGAAAATTTTCTGGCGAATTATGATAACACTGTAATTGTAGTTTCTCACGACCGTCACTTCCTGGATTCTGTTTGTACGCACATCTCAGATATCGATTTCGGAAAAATAAATCACTTCAGCGGGAATTATACTTTCTGGTACGAATCTTCACAGCTTGCAGCAAGACAGCGCTCTCAGCAGAATAAAAAAGCAGAAGAGAAGAAAAAGGAACTTCAGGAATTTATTCAGCGCTTTAGTGCAAACGTGGCAAAATCAAAACAAGCCACTTCGCGTAAAAAGATGATTGATAAATTGAATATTGAAGAAATTAAACCTTCCAGCAGAAGGTATCCTGCAATAATTTTTGAAAGGGAACGCGAAGCAGGGGATCAGATTTTAAATATCGAAGGTCTTGAGGCGTCTATAGAAGGTGAAGTTATCTTTAAAGATGTAAACGTAAATTTGGCTAAAGGAGATAAAATTGTTGTTTTTTCAAGAGACTCAAGAGCAACAACGGCATTTTATGAAATCATCAACGGAAATCAGAACGCGGTTCAGGGAAAATATTCTTGGGGTGTTACTACCAATCAATCTTACTTGCCACTGGACAACTCTGAGTATTTTGATAATGATCTTACGCTCGTTGACTGGCTAAGGCAATGGGCAAAAACTGAAGAAGAAAGAGAAGAAGTTTACATTCGTGGTTTCCTGGGTAAAATGCTTTTTAGTGGCGAAGAAGCATTAAAAACCTGTCGTGTATTATCCGGAGGGGAAAAAGTAAGGTGTATGTTAAGCCGAATGATGATGATGAGGGCTAACGTCCTTATGCTTGATGAACCTACAAACCACCTGGACCTGGAATCTATTACAGCCTTTAACAATTCCCTGAAGAATTTTAAAGGAACCATGATGTTCACTACTCATGATCACGAGTTTGCGCAAACAGTGGCTAATAGAATAATAGAGCTAACTCCAGGCGGAGCCATTGATCGTTATCTTACTTTTGATGAATATATGGGTGATAAGAAGATTAAGGAACAACGTGAAAAGATGTATGGAGTAAAAGCTTAAATTATTTTAATAATTGATGAGAATTGAAAAAGCCCGAATCGTTTGATCCGGGCTTTTTCGTTGGCTCATTAAACAAATAAATAATAAAAATATTAGAACATTCCGCCGCCGCCGGCTTCATTATCATCGCGTGATTTACGTTTTAAAGCACTGTTTTTACCGCCTCCAAATCTATAGGAGAAGCCAAGGTAAACGGTTTGTGTCTCCCCCTTAAATCTTCCTTCCTGCGGAAAAGGTCTCCCGTCAGTAAATTGGAATTCCTGCGTATCAAATACATCATTAACATTCAGGCTGATTGTTGCTTTGTTGTCAAGAAAAGAATACCTCCCCCCAAGATTCATAAAGTACATTGGTTTCATAAGCATTTGAAGGCTTTCATTTCTTCCGCGGTAAAATCCGAATAGTTGAAAGGTTAAGGCTTCGCTAGCTTTAAAAGAATGACTTGTTCTGAAATTGAAGGTGGTGTTGTCCGTTTCCAGATACTCGGTTCCAACCACTCCTTTTAACTCCTGGCTGTAGGCTTCAAAACTTGTGTTTGTACTCCACCAGCTGGTAAATTTATAATTGGCTGAAAGTTCAAGTCCGTAGGAATTATTGTCTTCAAAATTATCAAATTGGATCAGTAAAGAACCAGGATCGTTAGGATCCTCAAGCAGCACCTGGTTGATTTCATCATTAATATTTCTGAAGAAAACTCCGCCAGAGAGGCTGCCTTTATTTGTCAATTTTCGGGTGTAATTAAATTCAACTGAATTGGTGAACTGCGGTTCCAACTCAGGATTACCTGAAACAGTAAGCCTTGGGCTGCTCACTTCTCTAATGGGGTTTACCTGGTTAAATCCGGGACGATCCACACGCCTGCTGTAACTAATCTGGTAGGTGTTTTTCTCATCCGGAGTGTAATTTAAAAACCCTGAAGGATAAAGCGTAAAATAAACATCTTCAAAAACTTTTTCTCCATTATAAACTGCATCTACCTGAAAACTTTCAAGCCTCGCACCTAACTGATACGACCATTTATCATGATTTTGACCATACGTTGTATAAAAGGAATAGATATTCCGGTTGTATTGATAAGTGGAGTTGCTGAAATTGGAATTTGTGGTTTGGTAGTCATTATCTGTATCCAGAATTCTTGCTTCAACGCCCATCTCCAGTTTTGAATGCTCACTTAGAGGATTAACATAATCTATATTCCCAATAATATTGTTTCTTTTTTCTTCCACAAGTTCCTCATAGGCCACGAAACCATCAGTGTTTCCCTCATAGTTAAAAAAGGAATTTTCCTCTTCATCAAATTCGTTGTAATTAATTTCTACCTGAAGGTCGTGGCCTTCTTTTTCAAATTTTCGATCATATACAAAGTTGTAGGTTGCGTTTAGATTGTCGAAGTTAAGATCCAGATTCTGCACGAGGCTTGGCTGCGGATCGTCATTGTAGATTAACCTGAAAGCACCTTCAGGACCTCCGTTAAAGTAATTTTGATTGGTATAGAAAGACAAAGTGTTCTGGTCGTTCAGGTAAAAGTCCATACCTATTTTATAGAGAAACGATTCCCGCTTATTTTCAATATCAAAAGCCTGTAGAAGATTTTCCTGTGGCAGGTAAATACGTCCTGAATTGGCTCTTGGACCAAAATTAGTTCCGACATTTCCATACACGTTAAGTTTCCCTTTTCGGTAATTCATATCAAGCGAGCCATTAAAACGCACATTTTGGCCCGCAGTTACACCGGTGTTCAGGTTTCCGTTGAAGCCGTTATTTGCATTTTTGTGAAGCACGATATTTATAATTCCACTCATGCCTTCAGGATTGTACTTTGCTGAAGGATTGGTGATAAGCTCTATACTTTTGATGGACGTTGATGGAATTTGCTTCAGGAGTTGGGCGGGATCCATATTTGTTGGTTTCCCATCGACCAGGATTCGTACGTTGGAATTTCCGCGAAGTGCGATATTCCCATCCTGATCTACATTTACAGAAGGAATATTATTCATTATTTCTGAAGCGCTCGCACCGGTGGTAATAAGATCTTTGCCAACATTAATAACTTTCCTGTCTATGCGTTGCTCTATGGTGGTTCTTTCAGCAACTACAGTGACATTGTCCAGTTGGGCAACTTCAGCTTCAAGAGAAATTATTCCTACCTCCAGTATTCTTTGATCCCTGGAAATGGTAATTTCCCGGGAGAAAGTTTTATAACCTATAAACTGTACTTTAAGCAGGTAATTGCCTTCCTTAATTTTTTCTACAGTAAAGCTACCATCGTCCCCGGTGGTAATCCCGGAGACGAGGTTGCCTTCCATATCATTGATGATTACAGTGGCATAAGGAACAGGTTCCTGCAGGTCTCTGTCTATTACAGAACCTGAAATTTTTCCCAGCGGCTCATTAAAAGCCAGCGTTCCGACTGTAGTAAAAAGTGTGATGATTAAAAATAACTGTTTCATTTTTTGATTGATTTGATGATTAATGATGTTATAGAAAATACCTTGTATTACATATTAGCTTGATGAGAGCTTCTGCGAAAAAAGAACCTTCTATACTATAAAGACGATGCAAAAATTCTTTTGTTACAATATTTTTTAAAAAACCCACATTCCTGATAAAAGAATGTGGGCTATTTACAAATTCCTGGTGCAAACACTAACCATCAAAAAGAGCTGACCAGAAACTTTGAACCGGTTCTATTTATAAAGACTTTATAATTTAAAACTTGTTACAGTTTATAGGAAATATTAAATTTAGAATATGAAGAAAAAAACACTAGTAATAGGAGCTTCTACAAATCCCGGCAGATATTCTAATATAGCCATTAATCGATTGGTAGGTTATAACCAGCCAACAGTAGCTATTGGTTTGCGGGAAGGTGAAGTAGCCGGAGTAAAGATAGAAAAGGAGATGCTGCCTTTTGAAGACATAGACACGATAACCATGTATATTAATTCAAAGAGACAACCTGAATACTACGACTATATACTTTCTCTTAATCCGGAAAGGGTGATTTTTAACCCCGGAACAGAAAATCGGGAATTGTACGATCTCCTTCGGAAAAATAATATAGAAGTAGAAGTTGGCTGTACTTTAGTGATGCTTGGATCGAATCAATATTAACCCGAGAAAGGTTAGCAATCCGTTGAGGATCAGAATAAAAAATCCGAACTCGAATCCAAACCAAACAAGGCTGTTTATACTTATAATATAGGACAGGATGGGGGAAAGGATTGCAACTACAGGGACAAGCTTATCTTTTATATTCCATTTTGTAAAAAGTCCATAGGTATATAAACCTAATAATGGACCATAGGTATATCCTGCGAATTCAAATAGTTTGTTGATCACACTTTTGTCTGCAATAGCATATTTAAAGATGAGCATTACAAGGATTAGCAAAACTGAGATAAGAACGTGAATCAGCTTTCTGATCTTTACCTGTTTTTCTTCGGAATATTTTTTCTCAATATCCAGGATATCAATACTAAAAGAAGTGGTTAGAGCAGTTAACGCGCTGTCGGCACTGGAATAGGCTGCTGCGATGAGCCCAAGGATAAATAAAATGGCAACACCCAGCCCTAATTCTCCGCTTGTGGCAATGGCAGGAAAAAGATCATCTTTTACTTCAGTGATGCCATGAATCCCGGCATAATCTGTTAATAATACTCCCAGGGCAAGGAAGAAGAAATTTACCACAGTGAGCACTAAGGTAAACCAGAACATATTTTTTTGGGCATCTTTTAAATTGCGACAGGTGAGGTTTTTTTGCATCATATCCTGATCCAGACCTGTCATGACAATAGCAATAAATGCTCCCGAAATAAATTGTTTAAAGAAGAAATCCCTGCTCCTCCAATCCTCAAAGAAAAACATCTTGGAGTATTCACTTTCAGAGAGGTAACCAAGAATATTTGATGGTGAAAAGCCAAGATCTTCAGAAATAAAAACAATGGTAATACCCAGGGCAAGCAGCATAAACAAAGTCTGTAGGGTATCTGTCCATACGATTGTGTTTATTCCGCTTTTAAAAGTATAGAGCCAAATGAGTAAAATGGTTATTGATACGGTAATATAAAACGGAACTCCCATAGCATCAAAAACGATAAGCTGTAGCACGTTTGCTACCAGGAAAAGCCTGAAACTGGAACCTACAACCCGGGACAGGAGGAAAAAAGAAGCTCCTGTTTTGTAAGAATACCGGCCAAATCTACTCTCCAGATAGGTGTAAATTGAAGTCAGGTTCATCTTATAGTATAAAGGCAGGAGAACAAGCCCAATTACAGCATAACCCACTGTATATCCCAAAACCACCTGAAAATAACTGAAGGCCTGAGTTTCTACAGTACCGGGAATAGAGATAAAGGTAACTCCGCTAAGTGAAGCTCCTATCATTCCAAAAGCTACGAGGTACCAGGGAGACTGGCGGTTAGCCTTAAAAAATTCTGCGTTTGTACCTCCACGACCGGTTAAATAAGATATTAAAATCAGAACGCCAAAATAACCGGCTATAAGGAGCAAAATCTGGTATGGCTGCATAGAAAAGATGTTATGGCGACGAATTTACAAATTTAGATGTTAGAAATAACCGATGATTGGAGGTAGACCAACTGTGCGAAAATTAAAAAGTGCACCTGTGCAGAAAGGATCTTCGTCTTAGGTCCATTTAAGAGAGAATGCTTTTTAAACCAAATAATGCATCAAATAAATAGTTGATAGAAAAATGATAAATTTGCAGTATGGATTTTTCTTCAAAATTACTGGAACAGGCTGTAGACGAAATGTCACAGCTACCTGGTATAGGAAAGCGCACTGCGTTGCGTTTGGTGCTACACCTTCTAAAACAACCTGAATCGCAAACTGAACAATTGGCTGCCGCTTTAAAGAAACTGCGCTCAGACATAAAGCTCTGTAGAAATTGCTTCAACATAAGTGATACTGAGCTTTGTGAAATTTGTGCGAATCCCAATCGTATAAGTGAAATTGTTTGTGTGGTAGAAGATATCCGGGACGTGATGGCTATAGAGAACACCGGGCAGTACCGCGGACAATATCACGTTTTGGGAGGAAAAATTAGTCCGATGGACGGAATAGGGCCTTCACAATTATCCATCAAGCCCTTGATAGAAAAGGTAAAAGCAGGGAAGGTTGAAGAAATAATTTTTGCGCTTAGTAGCACGCTGGAAGGTGACACCACGAATTTTTACATTTTCAGGCAGCTGGAAGAAACACCTATAAAAACTTCTACCATTGCACGGGGAATTTCTGTAGGGGATGAACTGGAATATGCAGATGAAGTTACCCTGGGGAGAAGTATCACCAACAGAGTGCCTTTTGAAAGCTCGATGAAAAGTTAAGCTGACTTTTAAAAGATTTTTAATAGCGAGAGCTCCTCCGGAAAACCGGCAGTACATTTTAGATTCAGCCTTTGAAATCGTAAATTTACAGAAGAGGTTAAACTCTCTTTCAAAAGAAGAATTTCAGTACATTTCAATTTTATTGATTTTTTAATATTTGCAGAGCTTAAATTTGACTAATTTCGCAAACGAAACAATAAAAACGATCTTTTAGATATAAATATGGCAAAATTCGAACTTAAATTACCTCAAATGGGCGAAAGTGTTGCGGAAGCTACTATTACCGGCTGGTTAAAGGAAGTTGGTGATACCATTGAAGCAGATGAACCGGTAATCGAAATTGCGACAGATAAAGTAGATAGTGAGATTCCCAGTGAAGTAGAAGGGAAGCTTGTGGAAAAACTATTTGAAGTTGATGATGTGGTGCAGGTCGGCCAAACCATAGCCATTATTGAAACGGAAGGAGAAATAAGTAGTGATGAGGATCTATTCGACGACAATGATGATGATGAGGATTATGTTCGGGACGAAGAGGTTTCCATAAATGAGGTTGAAGCCAGTGTTGAACAGGCAAAGGAAGTAACTTCAGCAAGTAATTTTTCTGATTCTTCTCGTTTCTATTCGCCGCTCGTAAGAAACATAGCGAAAGAAGAAGGAATAAATTTTGAGGAACTGGAACAAATAAAAGGAACTGGTAAGGACGAAAGGGTAACTAAAAATGATATTCTTGACTATTTAAAAAATCGTTCAAATAAGACGGCGGCATCTAAACCAACCTCTAATGGACAAAGAGTAGAAACTTCCGGATTGGAATCTGCGGTAGCAAAACAGGATTCGGCGGTGCGATCTGGAGAAGACGAAATAATCGAAATGACGCGTATGGGTAAAATGATTGCCCACCATATGATAGAAAGTGTACAAAAGTCGGCTCATGTACAATCTTTTATTGAAGTTGATGTAACAAATATCTGGAACTGGAGAAATAAACATAAAGAAGAATTTCTGAAAAGAGAAGGCGAAAAGCTCACGTTTACACCAATTTTCATGGAGGCTGTGGCTAAAGCTATTCGTGATTTTCCGCTGATAAATATTTCTTTAGACGGCGATAATGTAATTAAGAAGAAGAATATTAACCTCGGGATGGCCGCAGCACTTCCCGATGGTAATCTTATTGTTCCCGTTATAAAGAATGCCGACAGGCTCAATCTGGTTGGCATGGCCAAAGCAGTTAATGATCTTGCATCCCGGGCAAAAATGAATAAATTAAAACCTGATGAAATTCAGGGAGGAACTTATACAGTTACCAATGTTGGGACTTTTGGTAGTATTATGGGTACTCCAATTATAAATCAGCCGCAGGTTGCAATCCTGGCGTTGGGGGCGATTAGAAAAGTTCCTGCCGTTATAGAAACACCAGATGGGGATTTTATAGGGATACGTCATAAAATGATTTTATCTCACAGTTATGACCATCGGGTTGTAAATGGCGCTCTTGGAGGGCAGTTTGTCCAACGGGTTGCACAGTACCTGGAAGATTACGATAAGGATAGGGAAATATAGAAACTATAAATTAATATTAAGTGAGCTGCAGATTTTTTCTGTGGCTCTTTTTTTGTGAGATATTTTTGATAAAAATCCATAGGTTTTAAAGAAATAATAAAGTTTTGATTTTGATGTTAAACTTATGTTTTATAGGTGGTTAGCGTGATACATATTGTGTAAATTGATAAAACGAACCAAAAAATTATTCTCTAAAAAGCTTGGAGAAGGTTGAACTTTAAAACTACAAAATATGAAAACTTTTTATTTAAAAACTTTATTAATGGCTTTCGTTACAGTCCTTAGTGCATCCTTTTATGGATGTGGAGGTGCTTCGGGTACAGGAGGTATGTCTGATGGCAATTATGAGCAGGGTAGAACAACCAATACCTTGGGAACACTACCTTATCCAGCTACCGATATGGATAACGACAATATGTTTGGAAACGTAGATACCGAGGATCATGATATCATGACGCTTGTAGGGATGGATCAAAATTTATCAACTTTCGCAGCATTGGCTAAAATGGCAAATATGGATCTAAAGTTAGATTATACTGGTCCCGTGACAATGTTTATTCCCACCAATCAGGCTTTTCAGGAAATGCCACTAGAAAAGTTTAATATGTTAACAGATCCAGGTAACAGGGCACAACTGGGTAGATTTATTCAGAGACATGTATTGCCGAGCGAAGTTAGTGCGATAGAATTTAATAGCTCACAGGCTATAGAGACGGCTTCAGAACAAGAAATTACTGTTGAAACCGATATGAACGGAGGTGTGATTTATATAGGAGGAGCCGAGGTAATTAAATCAGATGTTAATGCCGCTAACGGTATAATTCATGTTGTAAATTCAGTTGTAGAACCTACGAGAGATGTTTTTAACGATTAGTATCTGGAATTTATAAGCAGAAATAACAAAGGCCATGAATTTTTTCATGGCTTTTGTTATTTTTATTATATAAGGGCAATTACCCTGAGACTTGTCTCGTTAGCAAATGTTTTGAAATTTAAAAACGGTTCCATTAAAATGCTCCGTGGGCTTGCTCCGGAGAAATTTTACCATTATCCCTTTTTCCATAAATTATTTCCAGAAAATCATTTTATAGTATCTTTGAAAAAAATATTTTCATGGAATTAAATCTGACCAAGCCTATTTGTTTTTTTGATCTTGAAACAACAGGAACTAATCTGGTTAAGGATAGAATTGTAGAGATTGCTATTCTCAAAATTTTTCCTAACGGAAACAAAGAAAGTAAAACCTGGCTGGTAAATCCCGAGATGAAAATTCCCGAGGAAGTAATCGCTATCCACGGAATTTCTAACGAAAAAGTAGCGAATGAACCTACTTTTAAAGAGCTGGCAAACCAGGTTTACGATATGATTAAAGGCTGCGACCTGGGAGGATACAATTCCAATAGGTTTGATATTCCGCTTTTAGCTGAAGAGTTGCTGCGGGTAGGTGTAGATTTTGAAATGAAAAATATGCTGGCGGTAGATGTACAGACGATTTTTCATAAAAAAGAGCAGCGTACCCTTTCTGCAGCTTACCAGTTTTACTGCGGAAAAAATTTGGAAGATGCCCATAGCGCTCAGGCAGATACCAATGCGACCTATGAGGTTTTAAAATCCCAGCTCGATAAGTATGACGATTTAACCAATGATATTAAGTGGTTGGCAGGCTTTAGCGCAAGAAGGCGATTTGCCGATTTTGCCGGGTTTATTACCTACGATAAGAAAGGCCAGGAAATTTTTGCTTTTGGAAAGTACAAGGGAAAAGGAGTAGAAAAAGTGCTGGAAGAAGAACCTGGATATTTTGGATGGATTCAAAATGCCGATTTTCCACTGTACACTAAAAAAGTACTTACCGCAATTAAGTTAAGAAAGCTGAATAACAAGCTCTAAGCTCTTCAATTTAGAAAAAAAATTTTTTTTTGAAACTGAAGAAAATACAATAATTGTCATTATATGAAGATCATCTGTATTGGAAGAAATTATACCGATCATATTTCAGAATTGAAAAATGAAAAGCCGGAAGACCCTGTAATTTTTCAGAAGCCGGATACTGCTATTTTACTTAAGAAACAGCCATTTTTTATCCCAGATTTCTCTAATGATGTCCATTACGAAGTTGAGGTTTTGGTGAAAATCAAAAAAGTGGGTAAGCATATTCAGGAAAAATTTGCGCATAAATACTATGATGAAATTGGCCTCGGGATAGACTTTACCGCAAGGGATCTTCAGAAGAAACTCAAAGATAAAGGATTGCCCTGGGAAAAAGCAAAAGCCTTTGATGGAGCAGCCGTAATAGGTGAGAAATGGTTGCCAAAAAAAGAGATAAAAGATATAAATAATCTTAACTTTAGTCTTTTAAAAAACGAAAAAACTGTTCAAAATGGCAATACTTCTCTAATGTTATGGAAGATTGATCAGTTAATTGCCTACGTTTCCACATTTTTTACACTTAAAATCGGGGATGTCCTTTTTACAGGTACCCCTGCAGGCGTGGGTAAAGTGGAGACCAATGATAGATTAGTAGGTTTTATCGAACAAGAACAGATATTTTCAATCCAAATCAAATAACCTATGAGTAGCTATAACCTGGAAGAAGTTAAAGAAATGGCCGGTGGGGACGAAGATTTTATGAAAGTGGTGGTGCAAACTTTTCTGGAAGAAATCCCACCAGATGTAGAAGCAATGAAGGAGGCCATTGCTAATGGTAATGCAGGTCTTGCTTATCAATTCGCCCATAAAATGAAACCTAACCTTCAGCTTTTTGGTCTTAATTTGATGAACCAGATTCGCATAATCGAAGCCTGGTCCAAGGAAGGGAAAATGAAAGATGAAGTTCCTGAAGCGGCTACAACAATTTCTGAAAAAGTAAATGTTGCGAGTAACGCCTTAAAACAAGATTTTGACCTCTGATGACTGCTGAAATAATAACCATTGGTGACGAGATCCTTATCGGGCAAATCGTAGATACCAACTCTGCACATATTGCACAGGAACTGAATAAGATAGGAATAGCTGTTCATCAGATAATTTCAATTCAGGATGAAAAAGAACATATCCTTCAAACCCTCAGGGATTCAGCAGCAAGGGCAGAGGTGGTAATTATCACTGGAGGACTTGGTCCAACTAAAGACGATCTAACAAAATATTGCCTTTCTGAATATTTTGATGATGTCCTGGAGCTTAATGAAGATGTTCTGAAGAACATCGAGAAAATTTTTGAAAAAATTGAAAATGCCCAGGTTTCCGATTTAAATCGTGAACAGGCAATGGTCCCTTCGAAAGCTACCGTATTACATAACAAATATGGCACCGCACCAGGCTTGTGGCTAAAAAAGGATAAAACAGTTTTTATAGCTGTTCCGGGAGTTCCCTTTGAAATGAAGACACTAATGGAACGGGAAATCATTCCCAGGTTAAAGGAGGAGTTTAATAGGCCGTTTATTTACCACAAAACGATACGCACTTATGGATTGGGAGAAAGTGCGCTGGCAGAGCGCATTGAAGAATGGGAGAATAACCTTCCTAAAGACCTAAAACTTGCTTACTTGCCAGATCTTGGAAATGTGCGGTTACGACTTTCCGGAAAGGGTGAGAATGAAGAGGAATTAAAACTTTCTATAGAAAAGGAGTTTGAGCAACTTTATCCTTTATTGGAAGATATTATAGCTGATTCAGTTTCGGAAGATGATAATATTGAGGAGACAATAAGCAAATTGCTTTCTTCCAGAAATCAGTTCCTTTCGGCTGCAGAGAGTTGTACCGGCGGGGCTTTGGCAGCCCAGTTTACCCTTAATCCCGGAGCTTCTTCCTGCTTTAAGGGCAGTATCGTTTCTTATGCTACCCAGGCAAAAAAAGAAATTCTGAATGTGCCTTCAGAATTAATTGAAAAGTATAGTGTGGTAAGCGCTGAAGTTGCAGAGAAGATGGCAATGAATACAAAAGAGATGTTTAAATCTGATTATGCCATAGGAACAACAGGAAATGCCGGTCCCACAAAAGGTGAAAGTGATGCCGATGTGGGTACTGTATTTATAGGTCTCGCTACCCCAACTGGTGTATATTCTAAAAAATTTGTTTTTGGAAACAGCAGGGAGCAGGTGGTTCAGAAAACCGTAAATAAATCTTTCGAGTTGATTTTAAGGGAATTAACCCAAATTTAAGCAGGAATTGCATTTAAAAGGAAGTTTTTTAGCAGTATTTTTTCTGATATAATTCCTTTAAATAATTTTTATTTTAGGTTGCCTGTTATATAAAAAAATCGTTAATTTGCAGCCTGTTTTGAAATAACGAGTTTAAAGAATAGAGCAATGTCAAGAGTTTGTGAACTTACAGGTAAAAAGGCGATGGTCGGGAACAATGTTTCTCATGCAATGAATAAGACCAAGCGTAAATTTAATGCCAATTTGGTTAAAAAACGTTTTTTTATTCCTGAAGAGGATAGATGGGTTACTTTGAAAGTTTCAACATCTGCGCTTAAAAATATCAATAAAAAAGGCATCTCTGCTGTAATTAAAGAGGCAAGAGAAAAAGGATTCATGAAGAAATAAGTCCTAAGCAAAAAAACAGAACGAAATGGCAAAGAAAGGTAATAGAGTACAGGTTATATTAGAGTGCACAGAGCACAAGGGAACAGGAAAACCTGGAACCTCAAGATATATCACAACCAAAAATAAAAAGAACAGCCCTGATAGATTAGAGTTGAAGAAATTCAATCCTATCTTGAAGAAAATGACTGTTCATAAAGAAATTAAATAATTGAGTCATGGCAAAGAAATCAGTAGGATCAATCCAAACAGGGACAAAAAGATTAACCAAAGCAATTAAAATGGTTAAATCTCCAAAGACAGGTGCCTATACATTTGTTGAATCGATAATGGCTCCTGAGGACGTAAACGATTTTTTGAATAAAAAATAATCGGAAACTTTCCCATTGTATAGAATAAAAGCCGTCCCGATATCATCTGGACGGCTTTTTCTTTTTGTTTATATTTACACTTCATGTTCTGGAAATTTCTTCCGGAATTTCGTGATTCTAAACCTATCAAGAAATGAGTTTATTTAAGAAGATTTTTTCCAAAGAAAAGAAAGAAACGCTGGATAAAGGACTGGAAAAGTCCAAAAGTAATTTCTTCTCAAAAATGAGTAAGGCCGTAGCCGGTAAAGCAAAGGTAGATGAAGAGGTGCTGGATGATCTGGAAGATGTTTTGGTGAGCAGCGATGTTGGTGTGGCAACGACCATTAAAATTATAAAAAGAATAGAAGAGCGCGTGGCCCGCGACAGGTACCTGGGGACAGATGAACTTAACCAGATCCTGCGCGAAGAAATCGCCGGACTTCTTTCTGAAACCAATAGCGGTGAAGCTTCAGAAATTCATGTGCCTGAAAATACTAAGCCTTACGTAATAATGGTCGTGGGAGTTAACGGAGTAGGAAAAACGACAACTATCGGGAAACTGGCGCATCAGTTCAAGGGTGCCGGGAAAAAAGTGGTCCTTGGTGCGGCCGATACTTTTAGGGCGGCAGCGATAGACCAGCTTCAAATTTGGGCAGACAGGACGGGCGTTCCTATTGTAAAACAAAATATGGGCAGCGATCCGGCTTCGGTAGCGTTCGATTCGGTTCAGGAAGGTGTTAAACAGAATGCAGATGTTGTTCTAATCGATACCGCCGGGAGGTTACACAATAAAGTTAACCTTATGAAGGAGCTTTCCAAAGTAAAACGTGTAATGCAAAAGGTTATCCCAGATGCTCCGCACGAGGTTTTGCTCGTTTTAGATGGTTCTACAGGTCAAAATGCTTTTGAACAGGCTAAGCAATTTACGGCGGCTACAGAAGTTACCTCACTTGCGGTCACTAAATTAGATGGAACTGCCAAAGGCGGTGTGGTTATAGGAATCAGCGATCAGTTTCAAATTCCGGTAAAATATATTGGAGTAGGAGAGGGAGTAGAAGATTTGCAGGTTTTCAATAAGTACGAATTTGTAGATTCTTTCTTTAAATAGATAAATACAGTAGGTCGATAATTGCCATTTTTGAGGTACCGCTAAATTTGCTTTTACACAGAAATTAATGAAAAAGATCATTTTAGTTTTTTTGGCTTTTCTTGTACTTTCCTGTGCAGATAATAAGAAAAATGAAGCTGAACAGCCTGTTCAGGATACCATTAATGCTTCTGAAGAGCCAGAATACTTAGTTTTAGACTCAAAATTTATCAATAAGGATTCTCTTATGGCTCCTTTTGCTGAAGAATTGGCAAATTTCTCTGAAGAGCGTTATTCCGAAGTAAAACCACTGATTTTTGATCAGAATATTCCTGAAATTCAGAACGCAATACAGTCCGGAGCACTTACTTACGAAGAACTGGCACTTTTTTACCTAAAACGGATTCAGAAATTTGATAGAAATAATAGTCGGTCGTTAAATTCGGTCATTTTTCTAAACCCGAATCTTTTGAAAGAAGCCAGGGCAAAGGATCAGGCTAGTAATGAAGGTCAAAAACATCCAATTTTCGGTATTCCGGTGCTTCTAAAAGACAATATCAATACCGAAAACATGCCTACGACAGCTGGTGCGGTGGCACTTCAGAATAATCAGACAGATGATGCTTTTATTGTCGAAAAACTGAAGGAAAACGGTGCTTTAATCCTTGGAAAGGCAAATCTTAGCGAATGGGCGTATTTTTTCTGCGGAGAATGTCCCAGTGGTTATTCGGCAGTTGGAGGGCAAACTCTTAATCCCTACGGAAGGAAAATTCTGGACACAGGAGGATCAAGTTCGGGGAGTGCAGTGGCTGTGGCGGCAAATCTTGCTCCTGTGGCAGTAGGTTCTGAAACTTCAGGATCTATCTTATCACCTTCCAGTCAAAATTCAGTGGTAGGTTTAAAACCCACAATTGGTGTTTTAAGCCGTAGCGGAATTATTCCAATTTCGAGCACGCTGGATACTCCGGGACCTATTACAAAATCTGTAATAGATAATGCTATTTTACTTTCAGCAATGGCGGGAAATGATCCAGAGGATCCCACTACAAAAAATACTACTGTGGTTTCTGATTATTATACTTCTCTGGAAAATTCTTCTTTAGACGGAAAACGATTTGGTGCTATTGAAGGCTTAATGGAAGATTCGCTTTATGTGCGTGCTGTAAACGATCTCAAAAATGCAGGGGCAGAAGTAATTGTCTATAAAGCTGAAGAAATTGAACTGCCAAATTTTTTACGACTGCTCAATTTAGATATGAAGAAGGATCTTCCGGCTTATTTTCAGAATTATGGAGGGGAGTTGGAGGTTTCCAGTGTAGAGGATGTTTACCGTTATAATACTCAGGATTCACTCACAAGAGCGCCATACGGGCAATCTTTGTTTGAAGGAATTATGAAGGATTCTGCCACAGAACAGGAATTTACAGCCGTTAAAGATACACTCAGACTTAATGGAAGGGAATTTTTTGATGTTCCTATGCAGGAGCACAATCTGGATGCGATAATCTCGATCAATAATTATCACGCGGGCTATGCGGCGGTTGCACAGTATCCAGGTATCACCGTTCCCATGGGCTATGGCGAAGATGGCGCTCCCCGCGGGCTCACAATTTTCGCTAAACCGTTTGAAGAACAGCAGCTGCTCAAATGGGCTGGAGAATTTGAAACAGTTTCCCAACGCCGGATCTCTCCGGAAAATTACAACTATTAATGTCCAGACGAAACCTCGTTCTAATTTCTAAAATCATATTCTTCTATAGCGTCTTCTATATTATCATGAAGATAATTGCCCTTTTTGGAGGTGCATGGGTTTTGCCAAATCTTGTGCTAAGTATTCCTTATGTATTATTTGTAGCCGTTGGTGCCTATATGATGAAAACTGAAAAATATAGCTGGGCGTATGTAATTGCTGGTGTGATTGTAATATCCATAGTACGTTATTACGAAATGGAGTGGATGGTGGCACTTCAGCAATACTTCAATTAACATCAATTTTTTCTGCTGGGTTTTAATTACTGATTTTCAAACAACTGCATCTTATAAAAAGACTTTTCTTTGTTCTTTTTTCTTGCAGCACAACATTCTTAATTCCTTTGCGAGAGTTAAAGAGTTTTAATAATAGGTTGTATCTTTGCACCCGCTTTTAAAAGGTTAGTAATCACAGAATTCGTGATAATTAAGAAAAGCAGATAAATAGAAAATTTGAGTATGAGGACGAAGTCGATCAAGAAGAACAGGATTAATGTAGTAACTCTTGGCTGTAGTAAAAATGTTTACGACAGTGAAGTTTTGATGGGGCAACTACGTGCCAATAAAAAGGATGTAGTGCACGAGGAAGAGGGAAATATTGTGGTGATTAATACCTGTGGTTTTATTGATAATGCCAAAGAGCAATCGGTGAATACCATTCTTGAATTTGTAGAGAAAAAGGATCAGGGTGAGGTTGATAAAGTCTTCGTTACAGGATGTTTGAGTGAGCGTTATAAGCCAGATCTTCAAAAGGAAATTCCAAATGTTGACCAATACTTCGGAACAACAGAATTGCCCGGGCTTTTAAAAGCCCTGGAAGCCGATTATAAGCATGAGCTTATTGGTGAAAGATTGACTACAACACCAAAAAATTACGCTTACCTTAAAATTGCTGAAGGTTGCGACCGTCCATGTTCTTTTTGTGCAATTCCGCTTATGCGGGGTGGCCACAAATCTACTCCAATAGAAAATTTAGTAACCGAAGCTAAAAATCTCGCAGCCCAGGGAGTAAAAGAGCTTATTCTAATCGCACAGGATCTTACTTATTACGGACTAGATCTTTATAAAAAACGGAATTTAGCTGAACTTCTTGAAAACCTTGTGAAGGTGGAAGGAATCGAATGGATTCGTCTTCATTATGCATTCCCAACTGGTTTCCCGATGGATGTTTTGGATGTTATGAAGCGGGAGCCTAAAATTTGCAATTATCTCGATATTCCTTTGCAACATATTTCGGATGATTTGCTGAAGTCGATGCGTCGTGGTACAACTCATGAGAAAACGACCAATCTTCTGAAGGAATTCAGAAGCAGGGTTCCGGAAATGGCTATTAGAACTACACTTATTGTAGGATATCCCGGTGAAACTGAAGCTCATTTTCAGGAGTTGAAAGAATGGGTAAAGGAGATGCGGTTTGAGCGGCTTGGTTGTTTTACCTATTCTCATGAAGAAAATACGCACGCTTATAATCTTGAAGACAACGTGCCGCAGGAAGTAAAGCAGCAGCGTGCCAATGAAATTATGGAAATTCAATCCCAGATTTCCTGGGAACTGAATCAGCAGAAAATCGGACAGGTCTTTAAAGTTGTCATAGATCGAAAAGAGGGAAATTACTATGTAGGTCGTACAGAATCTGATTCTCCAGATGTTGATAACGAAGTTCTAATTGATGCTACTTCAGTTTATCTGAAAACTGCAGAATACTACGAAGTTAAAATTACTGAAGCTGCCGACTTTGATTTATACGGGGAAGCGGTAAACGTAAAAGCTGAAAAACCGGCCAGAAAGGTACTTAAGGTAAGGTCGGTTTAGACTTCCTCTGAAAAGAACATTCTGATACATTTCTCCTGCAAGGTCTTTTTTTGACCTTGTAGGATTAGATCTTGAATAAAAAAAGACCTACAAGGTTTTTAAAACCTTGCAGGTCGGGATAAATATTTTTTAAGACTCTTCACTTTTCACTACTCACTACTCACTACTCACTACTCACTATTCACATGAGTTTAAGCTACCGTAATTTTATCATTCAGATACACACTTTGTACGCTTTCCAGAATATCCACACCTTCTTTTAAAGGACGCTGAAAAGCTTTTCTTCCCATAATGAGTCCGCTGCCACCTGCACGTTTGTTGATAATTGCAGTTCTTACGGCTTCCTTATAATCTGATTCCCCTTTGGACCCGCCTCCGGAGTTTATCAAGCCAATTTTTCCCATATAGCAGTTAGCAACCTGAAGTCGGCAAAGATCAATTGGATGATCTGTGGTAAGGCTTTCGTACATTTCTTCATCATACTTGGCGAAATCAACTTCCCGGAAACCGAAGTTGTTGGTCGGTAGTTTCTGCTTAATAATATCGGCTTTTATGGTGACGCCAATGTGATTAGCCTGTCCGGTAAGATCTGCTGCGCTGTGATAATCATCGCTATTAGTTTTAAATTTGCTGTTACGGGTATAACACCACAAGATGGTAGCCATTCCCAGCTGGTGTGCTTCTTCAAAAGCTTCGGCAATTTCCTGAATTTGTCGGTTGCTCTGTTCTGATCCAAAGTAAATAGTGGCTCCTATGGCCGTTGCTCCCAGGTTCCATGCTTCTTTTACGGTTCCGTAGGAAATCTGGTCGTATTTATTTGGGTAAGTAAGCAACTCGTTATGATTGATCTTCACTACAAACGGAATTTTATGAGCGTACTTCCTGGAGTGAAGGGCAAGTGCACCAAAAGTAGATGCAACGCCGTTACACCCGGCCTCCAACGCCAGTTTAATGATATTCTCGGGATCAAAATAATCCTGATTCTTATAAAAGGAAAATGCGGCTGAATGCTCGATTCCCTGATCGATAGGTAGAATATTAATGTAACCCGTTCCGCCAAGATTTCCGTGGTTGTAGAGCTGAGCGAGATTTTTCAATACTTGCGGACTCCTGTCGCTTTCTCTAAAATTGTCTACGCTTTCCGGTCCCGGAATTTGTAGCCGCTCCTTCGGAATTTTTTTGCTGACGTGGTCAAGATAATAAGAAGCATCGTCTCCTAAAATTTCTGTTATTTCATTTAATTCTTTCATAGCTGTTCTGGTTTATTGTCGTAAATTCTTTTAGTTGTTGTTTATATTCCAAATGGATAAGTCTCTGGTGTGAGATCGCCTTTCGGTTTAATTTTTAAAGGGTGCAAAGCTTCGGTTTCATCAATAAACAGGAAAGCGTCGTAACGATCAGACATCCGGGAGGGGACATAATTGCCTCTTTCCCAATCGGGATGGTAAACGACACCTATTGCGCGATGGCCTATTTTTTCTGAAAAAGCTTCTTTTAGTTCGGGATTTTCATCAAAAATTATAAGTTTATCGGCAGGATCAAATTTATGGAGCTGTCGTTCCAGACTTCCCTCAATTCCTTTTGGCACTTTCATTTTCTGCATGGGAGCACCCCAGCTACTGCCCGCCATCACCGATCCTGAATACGATCCAAAACCTACCAGCACCACACCTTCATCGCTATGCTGTTCCCGCACAAGTTGCCCTACGTTAAGGAGTCCGCTGGCGGCCATTCGTGTAGCACGTGCGTCACCAACATGGGTGTTGTGTTCCCAAACAATCACTTTTGCATCAGGATCATGGTAATCCATTAAAGTATTTAGTGTTTCCACCATATGCCGGTCGCGCACGTTCCATGAGTCCTCCCCAAAACCTGCCATAGACTCATAATATTTTTCGGCATTGGCCATTACAAGCGCATTTATTTCCGCATTTAAATCGGCTTCCTCTTCGGTGTTATAATTATGAGCGTTATGCCGCACTTCTTTCAAAAGCTTTACGACTTCTGCTTTACAGCCTTCTTTTGCGGACTTAAATACAGATGCGTAAGAATCTTTTTCTTTATACGGCTCAAAACATTGAAAGGCATTTTTGGCAATTTTCGCAGTTTCAGGATCTTCTTTCTCCAGGTAATCAACAAGGATCTCCATAGAATCCCAGAGGCTGTAAACGTCCAGTCCATAAAATCCAATTTTCTTTTCGTCAATAATTTTGCTATTATGGTTTTTGAGCCAGGTTGCAAAAGCGGCAATTTCCCAGTTTGCCCACATCCAGGTGGGCCAACGGTTAAACTCCTTCAATACATCCTGGATATTTTCTCCGGAATTGAGATAATCTTTAATCCATTTATTAATCTTATAGCAATCTGGCCAATCACCTTCAACAGCGATAAATGAAAAACCTTTTTCTTCTATAAGTCTTTTCGAAATCTGCGCCCGCCAGGTGTAGTATTCATGGGTGCCATGGCTGGCTTCACCTAAAAGTACATATTTAGAGTTCCCGATCCTGTCCAGAAGAGGATCCAGATCTTCGGAATTTTCAAGTTTGTGGTAATATTTTTTTAATTCGGTATCATCAGTCTTCACAGAAATCATCTCACTTCATCTTTAGGTTACTTCCTGAAGTTAAGTATTTTAAAAAGGACTATTGAAATGAGGAGTTATAAAAAAATGATAAAAAGTCTAAGGGTAATGGTAAAAAATGCCTTGGGTAAAGGGAGTCCAAAGACAGGCTTTCATTTTGGAATTTTTCAGTCCGCTATTTATCCAGGTGTTACAGGTCTTAAATGGATTTAAAGAACCTTTGGCATAGTAAAATGCATCGCGGGAGTTGTAATGAAGATTTGGTACAGGCCGAATATTCCGTTTTCATCCAGCTCAAAGCTATTGTGGAAATATTCGACAAGTTCAGCATATTGTTCTTTGCTAATGGACAATGCAACTGTATTTTCATTTTGAAGAATTACTTTATGTAATTCCACGTGTAGTGCTGCCGGTGTATCCAGAAAAAGGGAATTAAAGGCGGTCTTTAAAGTAAGATCTTCCCACTGCGGGGTAGTCCTGTAAAATTCGAGATCGCCCCAACCAAACCCAATGTACTGGTAATCTTTGGGAGAAGTGCCAAAATGTTCTTCTTTTATTATTTTGTTCCAATCCCAAAGATCAGATTGAATAGGAACTGCCAAATCTGTATGTGCGCCGTTGGAAATAAGATAGACTGGTATTTCCTTTTCTGTATTTGTCTTCTGATTATTCACCGGAATGAGACTTCCAGTTACTGCCAATATCAGGTAGATGAAGAATGGGAGTAAAAAGATAAAAATGCCATTCCGGAGGTAGCGTAACAACTTCTTCATAGAACGGATATTAATTTTCACCAACGGCAACTGACATCCGTTGCCTTCAAGTTAATCATTTGCTTTATTTTTCCTACGTTTCTTGTAGTCAATAAGGATATAAATTACGTAAGCGATAATCCCCACGCCGCCAATCCAGTACATGCCGTTTTCCAAAGTTGAAATATCTTCGGAAAAATAACCAATGGCTATAGATAGGGGAAGCATTCCGCAGAAAGTAGCCAACATAAATTTCTTGAATTTCATTCTAAGCATTCCTGCAATAAAACTTATGGAATCGTTGGAGAGTAACGGAGAAATTCTAAAAAGGATGACAGATCCAAAAGCGTAATTATTAATCCAGAAATCCATTTTTTCCAGTTTGTCTTCTCCAACTACTCCTTGTAAAGGTCCCTGTAATTTTATGCCGATATAATATCCAATTGCAGAAGCTAACATAACACCGGTTAAAGAAATAAGGACTCCCAGCCAAAGACCATATGCCATTACTGCAACAATTACAGGTAACCAGGAAGGAAAAACAATTAGGAACATTTGTAAAATGATAAATACAATAATGGCTAAAGGACCCCAAACTCCAAATTTTTCAAAATATGCCTGTGTTTCTTCAGTATTACCGCTAAGGATCACAGCTACAGTCTCATCTATAAAATCCTTAAAAGCCGGGAATACAAAATATGCAGCTACGAGACAGGCGAGAATAAATCCGGAAAGGGCAAAAGAGGAATATTTTGAGAATTTCTTCAATCTATAATCTGAACATTCTAAGTTGTCTTCATAAAAATAATAAAACTTCTTATGTAGAGAACTTATACAGGAAATTCTTAACAGTTCAGGTAAAATATTTCTTATAGAAATTTGAGAAAAAGTGTGCCGCAAAAAATGCCAATTATCGACCAGCTTTAAATTAAAATACAATATTTGCCATTTATGAGGTATGACTTTTAGAAGCCGGTTTTTATATTTTCCTGTTCTTCCGTGTCATCAAGAAATGACATTAAATAAAAAAAATTTATAATAGAAAATAATTTATTTAGCAGATGGATCTAATAAAACAGGTTTTCCATAGCCAAGTACCTCAAGTTGGTCAAGCTGAGTTTCAGCGTCGCCAACAATCAGGTAGTACATTTTATCGGGATCAATATATCTTTTAGCTAAGTTCTGAATTCCTTCAACAGTCATTTCTTCCACCAGTTTTTCCCGTTGTTTTACGTAATTCTTATCCAGATTGTAATTGTTGATATCACTTAGCATGTCCAGCTTAGAATTTAAAGTTTCGAACTTTCTGGCATTACTTTTTATCATATAACCTTTAGTAACTTCCAGATCATTCCGGTCAAAATTTTCCGGATACTTTTCCAGGATTTCTTTTATCAGTAAAGCAGCTTCGTTGGTAATATTGGAGCGCACTCCTGTGGAGATCATAAAAGGACCGGTATTTTCATCACCGTAAAACCCGGAACGAATTCCGTAGGTATAACCTTTTCCTTCCCTTAATTCCTGTGTAAGCAGGGAAGCAAAACTTCCGCCACCAAGTCGGTAATTCATTACTTCTGCAGGATAAAAGTCTTCATCTGTTGCAGCTAATGCCGGAGTCCCGAACCTGAAAACCGACTGTTTTGCACCCGGGACGTCATAAAAATATACCTGGGCTTCTTCCGGTTTTTGAGGTTCCGGTATTTCCGGAAAACGGAAATTTTTAACCGGCCAGTTAGCTCCAATTCCTTTTAGCGGATCCACAGCCTCTTTTTTATCCAGTGCACCCACAACCATAAAGTCAGAACTTAAAGGGGAGAGGTAGGTATTATAGTAACTTTTCAGGTCTTCCATAGTAATACTTTCCACGGAAGCTTTTGTGCCGAGAATGTTATGGGAAAGGATATTTTCCGGACCGTACACCAATTTCTTAAATTCATTGCTCGCAATGCTGTTTGGGTCAGCTTCCATTTGCTGAATCCTGCTTAGCACTTCCTGTTTTGCCAGCTGAAACTCTTCTTCATCCCAACGCGGCTCTAGGAGGATTTCTTTTACGAGTTCCATCGTTTCCTCATAATTCTTGGCCAGGGTACTTCCGCTTAAGGTAATTCTTTCGTCACTGGTGTTAACGTCAATATCAGATCCCAAAAGTTCTATGGCTTCTTCCAGCTCCTGCGGAGTTTTATCCTTTGTTCCTTTTGTCATTAATTCTGCTAAAAGGTTAGAGACTCCCACTTTATCAGGATCTTCCAGCATCAGGCCGCCCTTCATTTGCAAAGCGAATTTCACAAGAGGAACTTCTGTATTTTTAATCCCGGAAAGGCTTAATCCGGAAGGTAAATTAGCTTCCCAGACTTCCGGCTCAATTAGCTCTGGTTTTGAGCTGTAGGGAGGTTCAGTACTTCTGTCGAAAGTTGTCGGCGTCTTTTCGTAAGCGACATCTTCATTTAAATCGATATCGCCTTCAGCTCCTTCCACGATTTGCTCTTCCACAATTTCAGCTTCTTCAGAGCCTTCTAAAGCAAGTTGGACCTGTCCCTTCGGAACAAAACTAGTCGCGACATAAGGTTTGTTCTTAATGTATTTCTCATAAACCCGCATCACATCTTCCGCAGTTACCGAAAGTATTTTTTCGACTTCCTTGTTGATGTAATTGGGGTCGTTGGCGAAGATTTCATACTGAGCGAGCTGAAAGCCTTTCCCTAAAACGCTGGAAATACTATTGTAGAAATTGCTTTCCTGCCCTGCTTTTATTCTTTTTAAATCCTTCTGCGGAATACCTTCTTCTTCAAATTTTCTGAAGGTTTCTTCAATGGCTGCCTTTACAGCATCCAAATCTTTACCATCATAAGCTCTTACCTGAAGCATCAGCTGCCCGGTCAGTTCTGAAGTGTAATTGAACATATTCACTCTTCCCGTTAGCTGTTTGTCTGCTACAAGATTCTGATAAAGCGGCGCATTTTTTCCGTCAGAAAGATAACTGGCGAGCAATTCCAGGGCATAAGAATCTTCGTGGTAAGAATAGACCGACGGCCATGCAAGTGTTAGTTCCGGCAAATTAGCGAAATTATCTTCGTAATATAACTTCTTTGTTTCAGCCAGAGTCCCAGGTTGTTTTTCCTGCCTTTGCATCTCGTCACCACGTGGAATTTCATCAAAATATTTATGAACCCATTCTTTAGCTTGTGCTTTGTCAAAATCGCCGGCAATAGTCAGCGTTACATTATTGGGAACATACCATTTGTTGTAGAAATCTTTTACATCCTGCAGAGTAGCGTTCTGAAGGTCTTCCAGAGAACCAATTACCTGCCAGTTATAAGGATGGCTTTCTGGATATAGATTTTTATCGATTACATACATCGTGTGGCCGTAAGGAGCATTGTCTACACGTTGTCTTTTTTCATTTTTCACAACCTCTTTTTCCTTCGCGAGTACGGGTTCAGTTACCGTATTGATAAAAAAACCGAGTTTATCTGCTTCTGCCCAGATCATTTTTTCCAGGGCATCATTGGGTATGGTCTGGAAATAGTTCGTCCTGTCCCTGCTGGTAGAACCATTTGCCCCGCTTCCTCCAATACGCGCACTCATTTTATCGAGTCCGCCTTTTCCAAGATTTTCAGATTCAAGGAAGAGCAAATGTTCAAAGAGATGTGCAAATCCTGTGCGGCCTTCTTTTTCCCTTGCAGAACCTACATGAGCAGTTAATGCGACGGCAACTACAGGATCAGATTCATCTACGTGCAAAATAACATTCAATCCGTTTCTTAAAGTAAATGTTTCAAAATCGACATTAAATCTGGTTGATACATTTTGCTGATCCTGAGCGGAAACATTTCCGAAGATCAAGGCTATAAAAAGAGTAAAGAATAAATTTCTGATATTCATGTGGTTTTAATCTTTTGTTTTAGCAGATTTTATGCTACCACGAGGTAGCTAACGTAAGCAATATATAATCCCAATAATAAAATTCCTTCCCAGCGTTCCAGTTTTCTTCCTTTTCCGGTGAAAATAAAAATGAAAAGGAGCAAACCTGCTGCGATATTGACGAAAATATCAAAAAACGCACCATCATTCAGATAGAGCGGAGCAACGGTGGTAGAAATGCCCAGAATCAGGAAAATATTAAAAATATTAGATCCTACTACATTTCCTATTGCAATATCCACGTTCTTCTTTCTTACAGCAATAATAGATGTGGCAAGTTCCGGCAGCGAAGTTCCAATAGAAACCACGGTAAGACCAATCACTCTTTCTGAAAGTCCTATAACCTCTGCAATGCCTACTGCACTGTCAACTATTAACCTGCCGCCAAGTATAAGACCGGCCAGGCCAAGGATCATAAAGACAACAGCCTTTCCGGTAGTATAATCTTTGGTCTCCATTTCTTCCTCTTCTCCACCTGCTTTTGCCATGGTTAAATTGTACACAAGAAAAATTGCAAAGAACAGAAGTAAAACAATCCCTTCAGACCTGGAAATAATATTATCTGGAGTGCCATCGAGTAAAACATCGGCTGATATTACAAGGACACACACAGCTGCAAGGAGGCTTAAGGGTATTTCTAACCAGGTGGTGTTGGTTTTAACCGTCAATGGATAAATAATAGAAGCAATTCCCAGGATTCCCAGGATATTAAAAATATTACTACCCAGCACGTTACCCAAAACCATTTCGGTACTACCGCTAACCGCAGCAAAAAGGTTCACCACCAGTTCCGGAGCAGAAGTCCCGAAGGCAACAATGGTTAACCCGATAACAATATTGGGAATACCCATTTTTACGGCTACACTGGAGGCTGCATCTACAAGCTTTGTTGCACCAAAAATGAGGGCTGCAAAGCCACAAACCAAAAGGATGATGTCTATAAACATTATATGAATTTCTGGTGTAAATATATCATTCAGAAATGAATTTTAGTCTTTTATTTTAAGCATGGTTTCAGCGGAAGAAGAATCATTTATGCTGACTAATTATTTACAAAAAAGAGGGAGTTCACAAAGAAAAGTTTTCCGTTTTCCCAGAAGGATCTGAAAAGCGGATTATCTACCAGGTAAATTATGCTTCCGTTGCCCAGGCTCTCTTCTCCAAAAACAACAGAATCTTTCAGGTTTTGCTGAGCTTCAATTCCGGCAAATCCCGAAACTATTTCCGGATCCTGAATGTAAGCAACGTTATACCCGTCATTCAATAAACTGTAACTGTCACTACTCAGTTTTAAGCTGAAATAGCTGTCACTATATCCAAAGGCCATAGGATGGGTATTGTCCACTTTTGTTTTTACAATGCTTCCGGTGATCAAATTTTTGATGCTTTCCCTTTCCCGCTGATTATAAGGAATAAGATTTCCTGATGCTGTAGAATCTTTCGGCTTTTGGGCTTCATTTTCCTTCAACTGAAAATTTTCCTTTCCGCTAAAATAACCTACAGCTTCGCCAATCGCGATTAGTTTTCCACCATTACGGATCCACTCTGTAATATCTTCCAAAACGGTTTCTGTAAAGACTTCTTCATAATAGCCTTCAGGTAGTACCAATACATCAAATTGGGCAAGATTAATTTCATCAAAGTAATCTGTATCAATTCGCGTAATTGGATAATTCAGGTCCTGCTCAAAGAAATACCAGATCTCACCGTAATTAAGGGAAGAGGTATTTTCTCCTTTAAGAACCGCAATTCGTTGTGGGTTTACCAGTTTCACGTCCGGTGATCCAAAATCGGGGCCGCCGGTGGCAAAGCTGCTTTTAGCGGTAAGAAGTTGTCGGTTATATTGGTTGGCAATTTCCACTACTTTTTGATCAAAATTTTCAGTGGAGCGGTTATCGCTTTTTGTGATGATAAGGCTTCCGTGGTCAAACTGCTGACCCTGACTTTCAAAAGGAACTTCTGAAAATCTCACCCTGATATCCTCTTTTAAAAGTGCAGCCAGAAAACGTGCATCCTGCATACTGTTCCATTTGGAAATATACCCTGCTCCCGAAGGATTTGCAGTGTTTTCAATGTTCTTTTCCGGAGTAGTAATGGCAGTAGAAATACTGCGCGGGCTTGCAATTGCTTCCAGTCCATAGGCATAAGGAATGCTCCAGGCAGTGATATCATAAGTAAGCGAATCGACCAGTTTGGTGGCCGGTTCAAAAAGCACTTTTACCATTTTGCCTTTTGGCTGGTCGCTGCTTACCACAAGCGTTTCTTCTGTTGCATTAGTAGTGCTGCTTTGGCCACTACTGAAATTAAATCCTCTGATTTTCTGATTTTCCGCATTTTGATATTTTATCTCATGCCTGTCCAGGAGCTGCTTAACAGCTGCGATTTTATCCGGATTTCCGCTAAGGGCATAGCTGTTATATTCAAATTCTTCTTGATTGCTGAAGAACTTATTGAATTCCGCATTTAGTTCCTGAGCGTTTTGTGAAGCCACTTCAATAGTAGAAAGTCCGGTGGTGAAGTGGTGGGCAATTCTGTCCTTTAAAGTCAGGATTTCTCCTTCATCTGTTTCTATTCCCAGTCCGGCGCGGCTATGTCCCGCCTGCTCAAAGGTCATCCCGATGGCGCCGAGATAAGTGGGATAAGTGTCGCCGTAGCTAGGGTAGAGAAGATCGAAACGTTCTTTGGTAAAAAATAGCCAGCCTTCTTCATCAAAATATGCAGCGTTATTTTTGCCAATTTTCGTCTGAAATTCCCGCTGAAAAGGAGTGATTACTTCGTGAAAAGGCTCTGCAGCAGGCGCAAAGTAGTATGGATCATTTATTCCCTGTTCATGAAAATCTACATGAATATGCGGCATCCACTGATTATAAATTTTAAGTCGCTGTTTGGTTTCTATCTGTGTTGCCCATGCCCAATCGCGGTTAAGGTCAAATAAATAATGATTAGGTCGTCCTCCCGGCCATGGTTCGTGATGTTCTGTAGCAGCCTGGGCGGTGTTAAAAGGTTCAGCTTTTACCTGGTTGTACCAGTTTACATAACGGTCCCGTCCATCAGGATTAACAGCGGGATCAATAATAACCACAGTATTTTCCAGCAATTCCTGTTTTTCTGTAATTAAAGAATAAAGCGTAGCCATGGCCGCTTCTGTACTGGAAGCTTCGTTGCCATGCACATTATAACTTAGCCAGATAATTGCCATTTTTTGACCTGGATTATTTTCTGCATTTAAAAGTCCGGCGTTTTCCAAGTGACTTTTTCTGATATTTTCCAGGTTCTGAAGATTTTCTTCGGAAGAAATTATCGCATAGGTCAATGCGCGGCGCTCGTAAGTTTTACCATAAGTATGGTATTGCACCAGCGGGGAATTTTCAGCAACGTGTTCAAAGTAATTTACCACATCGTTATGTCGGGAAAATTCTTCGCCCAACTCATAGCCGAGAAATTCTGCAGGCGATTGCTGCGCATTGGAAAACTGAAAGTTTATTAGTAGAAAAACGAATAGTAAAAATAGCTGCTTCATTTAAAAGAAGATCTGGTTAAAATTTGGGTAAAGATACTGCAGGCGATGAAAATGACGGAATCTGTTCAGTATTAAAAATGAAAAATTGGAAGTTGAAGAGCTTTCTGGTGTTAATAAAATCCTAAAAAAGGAAGAATTTACATTAGTGTGCAAAACACCTTATCTTTACAAAAAATTGATCTCAGCGCATGCCATCAGATTGTATTTCCTATTCCGAAACAAATTATTTTACCAGCTTAATTTTGGATTATCTGTCTCAGAAAACAGATGTGCACAAATATTATAACCGGTACCCTGAAATTGGCAATTTTCGGGATCAGATAGAGGAGAAGAAGGCTTCTTTTTCTTCGGAAAAAAGACAGGTTCTAGTGAAGGCGTTGCAAAAGCAGTACGATAATGTGGAAATTTCAGATGCCACCGCAGAAAATATAAAGTCGCTGGGAGAAGACAATACCTTTACCGTCACAACCGGTCACCAGTTGAATTTATTTACCGGACCTTTATATTTTCTTTACAAGATCGTTTCCGCTATTAATCTTACAAAAATTCTGAAAGAAAAGCATCCGGAATATAATTTTGTGCCGGTTTACTGGATGGCTACAGAAGATCACGATTTTGAGGAAATCAACTTTTTTAATCTGAAGGGTAAAAAGTTCAAATGGAATTATGCTGATAAGAAAGCCGGAAAAACAGCCGTTGGATTTTTAAGTACCGAAGGTCTTCAGGAAGTTTTTAATCTTTTTTCTGCAGAAATAGGAGTCGGGAAAGATGCAGCTTTTCTGAAGGAATTATTTGAAAAAGCTTATCTGCAGCATAATAATTTAACCGACGCAACACGTTATTTAGCAAATGAGCTTTTTAAAGACTATGGACTCGTAATCCTGGATGCACAGGAGAAGGAATTGAAAAAGGAATTTATTCCTTACGCAAAAAATGAACTTCTGGACCAGCTTTCCCATAAGAACACTTCTAAAACTCTTGATGAGCTAAATAAATCAGGATATACTGTTCAGGTTAATCCGCGGGAAATCAACCTTTTTTATTTGACGGAAGATTACCGGGAAAGAATTATAGAACGGGAAGGGAATTATTTTGTGCACGAAAGAGAGGATATTAAGTGGAGCCGGGAGGAAATGATTCGGGAACTGGAAGAAAATCCGGAGCGTTTTAGTCCGAATGTTGTGATGCGGCCTTTGTATGAGGAGGTGATTTTGCCAAACCTCTGCTATATTGGCGGTGGTGGTGAACTTGCATACTGGCTGGAATTAAAAGAATATTTCAAGGCCGAAAATGTGCCTTTTCCGATGTTGCTTTTGAGGAATTCAGCTTTAATCCAGACTGAAAAACAGCAGAAGAAGCGGGAGAAGTTGGATATTTCCAATAAAGAGCTTTTTCTGAAGCAGCACGAACTTATTAATAGAAAGGTGCGAAAAATCTCAAATATCGACATCGATTTTTCATCACAAAAAGAGCAGCTTGTACAACAGTTTCAGCAGATGTATGATTTAGCTGAAAAGACTGATAAAACCTTCCTTGGAGCCGTAAAAGCTCAGGAAGTAAAGCAGTTAAAAGGGCTGGATCACCTGGAAAAGCGACTTCTGAAAGCGCAGAAACGTAAATTAAAGGATGAGGTAGCCAGGATTGCCAATCTTCAGAATGCACTTTTTCCCAATGGCGCCTTACAGGAACGCCAGGCGAATTTCTCTGAATTTTATGCTGAATATGGCCAAGCGCTTATTCCTGCGCTTATCGAGCATCTTAATCCTCTAGACGAAAATTTTAAAATTTTGACTTTTGAATAAAGCTGAGAATACAAATAAAATGCATACCATAGATATGGACCTGGTGGAAATGACGCTGGACGTTATGAAGTACACTATAGACCGTATCTCAAATATTACTCCCACTATGGGAGCGCCTAAAAAAGAAGAAGAATTGTTCAGGCTGGTGGGTAAAACTATTACTCCTGAAGGAATTGGAGGCGAAAATGCCTTTAAGCTTTTTAGAGATGTACTGGTAAAAGCCACTGTGCCTATTGACCATCCACGCCACCTGGCTTTTGTGCCGGCAGCACCTACAAGGGCAGCAATTATGTTCGATTTGGTGACTTCGGCTTCCAGTATTCATGGAGCTTATTGGATGGAAGGTGCCGGCGGAATTTTTTGTGAAAACCAGGCGATGAAATGGTTGGTTTCCCTTACCGGATTGCCCGATGGCGCTTTTGGAGTTTTTACGAGCGGGGGAACTGCCGCTAACCTTTCGGCTATGGTGGCTGCAAGAGAAGAATGGCGCGCCCGCAATTCAAAAAATATAGGAGTAAAAGCTTTGATGCTTACTTCCCACGGTGCCCATAGCTCTATCCAGGCAATGGCAAAGGTGATAGATGCCGATGTGGTGATGATCGATATTGAAGAGGAAAAGCTTACAGGCAGGGAGCTGCAGAATGCCATTGATGAACTTGAAGAGAAGGACAGGAAACGACTTTTTGCCGTAGTGGCAACAGGCGGTACCACAAACGCCGGGATTATAGATGAGCTAAATACAATTGCTGATGTTTGTGAAAAGGAAGATGTGTGGTTTCATGTGGATTGCGCTTATGGGGGAGGAGCCCTTGCGGCAAACTCTGTCCGGCATCTGTTCAACGGTATTGAAAGAGCAGACAGTATTACGATAGATCCTCATAAATGGCTGTTTTCGCCCTATGACTGTGGCGCGGTGATTTACAAAAACCTCGAGCTGGCAAAAAATGCGCACCAACAGGAAGGCTCTTACCTGGAAATATTTCAGGATGAAGGGGCACAGGGCTTTAACCCGGCAGATTATCAAATTCAGCTTACCCGAAGGGTTAGGGGAATGCCTTTGTGGTTTTCGCTTGCCATGCACGGAACAGAAAAATATCGTTGGGCAATTGAACGCGGAATAGAACTCGCGCAAATAGCCGCCAGAAAAATAGAAGCACGGGAAAACCTGGAAATGGTAAGACCAACAAGTCTTTCTGTAGTTTTATTCCGAAGAAAAAATTGGTCTCCGGAAGAATATAAGGAGTGGACGTATAGGAATCATCGTAATGGTTTTGCGCTGGTAACACCCACAAAATGGAAGAAAGAGAGCGTTGCCCGCTTCTGTTTTATTAATCCTGATACGACAGAAGAAGATATCGATAAGATCCTGGATACGATGGAGTAACAGAGAAGCGAAGTAGAAACATAGGATTGAACCAAAGTAAAAATAGCGAGGGTCGAAAATTGACAATTTTCGACCCTCGCTATTTTTCGAATAAAACAATATTATTTAAAACCCGATTCCAATTCCATTGGAATTATAGGAATTTGCACTTGTTTACTACAGGATAATGGACGATATTGTTGAAATAATGGCAATTATAGGAAGTCAGGATCTAAATAAGCTCTTATAGTTTGAGAACTGGTTTACACACTGTCGCGTAGCACTTTTATTTCTTCCAGGAAATAGCAAAATTCATGTCGTGTCATTCCAATTTTTGGATAATAAGAAATAGCATCGGGTGCAACAAGTAAAATCAGTTTCGCTTTTGGGGGGTAATTTTGAAGTACCCCCATTTGTTAGGACAGCTTTTCAATCTATTCTACATGCAATTTTTGATAGCTCTTTAAAGTCTTTTCTTACCTCAGCTAATTTATATTTTAACTCAATATCATGAGGGCTGAGTGATAGTTCTAATTCTATGTTTTTTATCCTCATTTGGTCTATTAGAAAATGAATTTGCATCATATGATTTGGTAATCCAATGCAGAGCTCAAAATGTTCTAGCTTTTTAAAATCAATAATTCCTAATATACTTTCAAGTGAATCCAACGTCTCATGAACCGCATTATATAAATCCTCAAACTTAGCATTCGCTTCGACATCAAATCTTAGTTCTGGAATTTCATGATCGGTTTTATAGTCTTTTTGAAAATAAGACCAGTAAATTTCGTTTTCAGATAGGATTTGGTCAATTTGATTTTTGTCTATTCGTAATTAAGTCTCGTCAAATTTAGCTTCATGATTTGACTTAAATTGTTTCAGTATTTCAACAGAAAATTTTTGTGGATTACTATCAATTTCTTTATGGTGCCTGTAACAGAGGAACATCAAATTATCAAAGGAGTTGTTTTGAATAATTGCATGATTTCTGTTATGCCTAGGACCGTTCTCAGAAACTCCCTCAAGGTGACACAAATTAGCAATATAGAGGTTGTTTTGATCGAAAATGGGGTGATCGCAGCCATCAAAGGCACATTTATTCCCTGTCTTTGAAAGTAATGCTTTGATTGTGTCTATATGAATTTTTCGTTTCATTAAAATATTGTTGCCAAAGGTTCGGCTATGAGTAGTTGCGTGGGTTAGCACTTAATTTTGCAAGTACACACCGAACTGAAAATTCGAGAGGATTTTCAGAAGTAGGCGAGAACAAGCAATTACTTATAGGAGCCAT